>JAFRLZ010000079.1 GCA_017430985.1 Oscillospiraceae bacterium | reverse complement strand
GCGATTAGCTCAGCTGGATAGAGCGTCTGGCTACGGACCAGAAGGTCAGGGGTTCGAATCCCTTATCGCGTGCCAAAATGCGGGACACCCGTTCGGGTGCCCCGCATTTTGCATACAGGGCCGAGATTCGAAGCCCTGACCCAAACGCGAAGCGTTTTTGAGCGAAGCGGATAAAAGTTGCGAAGCAAGGCGCGCAGCGCCGAACTTCGCAGGGGTTCGAATCCCTTATCGCGTGCCAAAATGCGGGACACCCGTTCGGGTGCCCCGCATTTTGCACATACAGAGAAAGAAATAAACAAAAGGCTCGATCGAAGGATCGAGCCTTTTGTTCTGTCTTATTTCACCATCAACCCTAACGGCACGGCGCGCTCCTGTTCGCTGCCGTCGTCCCGGCGGTCGGAGATCTGCAGAGCGCGCTTCCCGTCCAGCAGGATCTGAGCGGAGCCGCCGCCGTCGAGGTTCACGCCCTCGACCATGCCGACGTCGCGGCAGATGGCCGCAAACTCGCTCAGGCTCGCGCCGCAGCTGTCCTCGCCGGGGCGGTGGCCGATCTTGGCCGCGCCCTCGGCCCAGAGGAGCAGCGGCTTGCCCGCCGCGTCCGCGCCGAGCGCGATGCGCGCCGCGCGGGCCTTTTCATAGTCGAGCGGATAGAGGCTTGGCGGGAAGGGCGTGCGCCAGGGCTCGCGGACGTTCCAGAAGCGCGAGACGAAGCCCTCGGTCGGCGCGCCTCCGCGCACGAGGCTGTTGCCCGCCTGGACGCCGAAGAGCAGGCCCTCCATGCCGCCGTAGGCGACCGCGCCGCCGGGCTCGCCGGTCTGTTCCGCGAGCCGCAGCACGAAGCCGGAGGCAGGCACCGGGCAGCCGCCGCCCCGGACGACGTCGACGAGCGTCCGCCCGACGATCACATGGTCGAAGCCTCTCCCGCGCGGCGTTTTCCGATATCCGGGGCGCGCGTAGACCGCGCCGTCCCGCCCGGGGCGAAAGGCTTTGTCCCCGATGCGGACGGTGAGGTCTTCAAGCGTCGGGGTCTCGACGCGCACGCGCCCGTCCCGGTACACGAACAGGGCCTCCCGCCCGCAGAGGGGCGGGGAGAGGACCTCGCCGTCCTCGACCGCGAGGCCGAAGGGCGTGCCGACGGTGTCGTAGCGCGTGGCGCAGTCGAAGGGGTCGAAGATGAAGAAGGAGGCGTTGACCCTGAGCCGCGCGTCCGGCTCGCTTTCGCTCAGCAGGCCCGTGCTGCTGCGGACCGGCAGCACGCGCAGAAAAGGCAGCCGGCCGCGCACGAGCTCGACGCAGCCGGCGCGGGAGAGCGTCTCCCAGAGCGCGCGCGTCTTCTTGTCGCTAAAGCGCGGCTCGCCGCCGCGCAGCCGCAGACCGCGCCGCAGCGTTTCCGCCGCGGCGCGAAGCTCCGCCTCGCCGCCTTCCGGGAGAGCGAACAGCAGCAGCTGTCCAAAGACCCACGGAGCGGCCGGGATCAGAAAGCGCCGGTAGATCTGCGCGGTCTCACGCAGCGCGTCCGCGCCGACGCCGGGGCGCAGGAAGCGCAGCGAGGCCCAGTCGTCCCAGCGGACGAGCTGGACGCGCTGCCGTTCCCTGCCGGGGCGCTCATAGCTCAGCAGCTCGGAGCGGATCATTTCGCGGGAGCGCCGTACTTCTCAGCCAACAGGGCGTCGGCTTCCTCGCGGCCGATCTCGCCGTTGTTGTACTGAGCCATGGTCTGCACGTCCTTGCTGCGCAGCTTGTAGAACAGCAGCAGGATGATGAGCGCCACGGTGAAGCCCGCCGCGGGCAGGAGCGTGAAGAGGCCCCACACGCCCTCGGCCACGCCCGCGGGCTGCACGGCGTTCTCGCCCTCGACAAAGTGGACGGCGGAGAGGCTCAGCAGCACGATGGTGCCGATCAGCGCGTTCTTGAGCTTGGCGATGAAGGCCTGCAGGCTGAAGGTGATGCCCGCCGCGCGAGTGCCGGACTTGTAGGTGCCGTACTCGACGGTGTCGGCGATGAGCATGTAGATGATGACCTGCCAGAAGCCGAGGCCGGTGCACTTGAGCATGATGAGGATGAGCGCGACGATCAGGTTGCCGTAGCCCACGAAGAAGGTGATGACATCCATCACGATCGCGAAGGCGAGGCCGGCGCAGAGCACGTCGAACTTGTCCCAGCGCTTTGCGAGCACGGGCACGATCGCCGAAACGGCGATGACGGAGACCGCCACGCCGGCGGCGACGAGCGTCGCCATGTTCTCCTGGCCGAGGCAGATGCGGCCCATGTAGATGGCCATTTTCTGCTCCACGCTCGACAGGCCGAGCAGCAGCATGGCGAGGAGCACGAAGATCAGATACTTGTTGCTCTTCAGGTACTTGAGCATCTCCTTGAAGGTCGGGTTCTCGGTGGCGAGCACCTCCTCGGAGTGCCGCTCCTTGACCGTGAAGAGCATCGGGATCATCAGGATGATCGAGACGACCACGAACACGATGCAGGCCGTGAGCCAGCCGAGCTTCGGGCGGATCATCGGGATGAGCACCGTGGACACCACACCGCCGACCATCGACCAGAGCTTGCCGCCGGCGATGATGCCGGTGCGCTCCTGCACGTTCGAGGTCATGACCGTCGTGACGGCGAAGGCCGGCGCGTCGAGGATCGTGTAGCAGAGGTCGAAGAGGATGTAGGCGATCAGGAACCAGGCCACCTTGCCGCCGCTGGACATGGAGGCCGGGATGGCGAAGAGGGCGACCGTCGTGATGCCGACGGCCGAGGTGCCGATGCGCACCCAGGGCATGAACTTCTGGCCGTTTTTGAACATGTGCCGGTCGACGATATAGCCGAAGAGCACATCGTTCACCGCGTCCCAGAGCTTGGGGATGATGAGGATCGCCGCCGCCGTTGCGGCCGCGATGCCGATGTCGGTCAGGAAGGTCTCAATGTAGCCGGCATAGCCCCACAGGAGGTTCTGACCGAGAAAGAACAGGCAGTAGGCGACGTATTCCTTCTTGGTGGACTGGTAGCCGAGGCGGGAGGTTTTTTCTTTACTCATAGTCTCGTTCCCCTTTTTTCGCGCGCGTGCGCATTCTGCTTTCATTATACGGACGCGGCGGCGCAAAAGCAAGAAAAAAGCCTTGGGCTTTTGCGCGTGCCGTGCTACAATTTAGAAAAAGGAGGCGTGGAGATATGACGCAGATCGAACGGGTCGAGCACTACGAAGGGCTGCTGAACGTGCTCACGGCGGCGCAGGACGCGCTGGAACAGGCGCTGGAGGACTTCGAAGCGGCGCAGCCGCTGGCGGAGGAGCTGGCCGCCTACTACGGCGGCGAGCTGTGGCGGCGCGATTTCGAGGACGACGAAGCCGGGCGGCTGCCGGACGGACTCAGGCGCGGCGTTTTGAGCGAGGACGGGATCTGCGACGCGCTCGAGCGCAACCGCGAGCTGCTGGAGCAAGTCGGGAAATAAAGTTCCGGAATGATGTAGGGGAGGCCATTGCCCCTCCCGCAGATTCGGCGCAAAGTCGGCGGGCGGGGCAAGCTCCGCCCCTGCAATGAAAAAAGAACAGCGCGGGGCGAAACCGAAGTTTCGCCCCGCGCTTCGTCTGTATGCTCTTTATCGCAGCGGACTGTTGCTCGCGCTCAGGATCTCGCCGTGCGCGTCCATGAAGGTCTTCATTTCGTCGTAGCTGAGCTCCTGCTTGCGGCGGATCGTGATGTCGTACTCCGTCGTGCCGTCCTTGCGGCGGTCGATCTTGCTCTCGGCGACCGTGGCGCCCCATTCCTCCAGCTGCTTGGTCAGCGAGCGGTTGAACTCATAGCCGTTTTTGACCGTGAACTGCAGGCGATTGGCCGTGTAGGCGTCGGAGCCGACGGCGTAGCGGTGCAGCAGGATCTGCACGGCCGTCACCAGCACCGTGGAAAAGACGCCGATGATGAGCATGCCGCCGCCGCAGCCGATGGCCAGACCGATGCTCGCCGTGGCCCAGAGGCATGCCGCCGTGGTCAGGCCCTTGATGGTGCCGCCGTTTTTGAAGATGACGCCCGCGCCGAGGAAGCTGATGCCGGTGACGACCTGCGCCGCCACACGGGCCGGGTCCGAGGTGCGTGAGCCGTCCAGGATGCCGGCCAGGTCCTCAAAGCCGTATTTGGAGATGACCATGGCCAGGGCCGCGCCGACGCAGACGATGATATGCGTGCGGATGCCGGCCTCCTTGAAGCGCTTGCTGCGCTCAAAGCCGATGGCCGCGCCGCAGGCACAGGCAATGAGCAGGCGCAGACAGAAGCATATGATCTCTTTGACCGGGAAGGTCAGTATGTAATTCTCCATGTTCCCTCACTTTCTGCCGGGCGTCGGCTCGCTGTGATGTCTCACGGGGCCGGAGCGCAGCTCCGGCCCCTCAGACTATTCTATGGCAATTACAGCCCCGCGTCAAGTGCTTCGGCGCGGTCAAGCACCATCTGCACGAACTCGTCGCTCCAGACGCCTGTGAAGTGCAGCAGGTCGATGATGGAGAAGCGGTTGCGCATCAGATGGCAGTTGGTGATGGCCCAGCGCACCGTGTCGGCCGGTACGGGGAAGTTCAGATCTTTGTAGCGGCAGGGGGCGTTGGCCTTGTGCATGCAGTCGGCGATGTAGGCCGGATCCTTGACCCAGCCGGCCACCTGCGCCTTGAACTCATCGAAGTTGTCGAGGAAGGCCTTGAACTCCTCTTTGTGGGCGTGCCACTTGTTCAGCTTCTTCTGGTAGTCCGACCAGCACTCCTTGGCGGCGGCGCCCGTATCGTCCAGCCAGCCGAAGGCGGCCTTCACGCGCGGCTCCATCTCCTCGAGCGTGGGATAGCACTTGTCAAGGTCGACGCTCTTGGGGTCGAACTCCTTGAGCAGGTAATCCCAGAGGATGCAGGAGATGATGCCGGACACGGCCACCTGCGTGCCGTGGTAGCAGATGCCGGTCTTGCGCACGCCGGAGGACATGTCGATCAGGTGGCTCATGACGTGCTCCGAGCCGGAGGCGGGGGAGCTTTCGTCGGCCAGGCCCATCGAGAAGCCGCTGAGTGTGAGGACGTTCGCGAGATCGCCGATGACCTTCGGATCACCGGCCGCGAGCTTCTCGGAATTCTCGAGCAGACGCTCGCATTGGGTGCGGATCATGTCCGAGGGCGCGGTGTGGAAGTTGCCGCTGCCCATGCCGATGACGTTGCCCAGATACCAGTCCACCGGCGCCGTCCAGGTGGCGATCAGGTCGCCGTAGCCGCTGACGTTCATCTCGGCCGGGGCGGCGGTGACGATGTCGATGTCGACGATCAGGATGGTCGGATAGCGGGAGTGCACCGTGCGCTTGACGCCGGAGAAGAGCATGACGGAGGAGTTGTCCGAGAAGGCGTTGACGGACAGCGCCGTCTGCACGATGATGAGCGGCAGCGGGTTTTCATGGTTCGCGGTGTAGGTGGCGTATTTGTTCAGATCGCAGATCGTGCCGGAGCCGACGCCGACCACGCAGTCCACGCCTTCCAGGCGGGCCTGGATCTTCGCGGCGTTCTCGGGCGTGCAGTGGACGATGCTGTTCGGCTCGCTGATGACGAGCCACTCCACGTCGAAGCTCTTCTGCAGCTGGGCGTAGACGGCCTCCTTGACGTTCTGCTCGTGGGTGTTCTGGATGAGCGTGGGGCCCGTGACCATGAGGACCTTCTTGCCGGAGGTCAGCGACCGGACGCAGTCCGTCAGCTTTTCCACGGCGCCGTGCTCGATGAGAACGGCCTTCATCGCGATGTCATGGAGCTTTTCCGGGTGCTCCTGGTGAGCCATGATGTCCCGCAGCTCGTCGAGCTTCGAGGCGTCGGCTTCGATCAGACGTTTATCTAACATGATTCCATCTCCTTTTTATTCCCCGAAATCCAGCACGCGCTTCATGCGGATGAGCGTCAGACGGTTGCGGATGGCCGCAGAGATGTCCAGCGCCTCCTCCGAGAGGCTCGGGTCGATGCCGATGTGCTCCGGCAGGTACTTGCAGCCGCAGGCCTTGTACAGGGCCTCGAGCTCGTCGGCGGGCGGGATGGTGTTGATGATGTCCACGATCTCGTCCCAGTGGTCGACGATGTTCTGCGGATCGAACTTGCCGAGGATGTCCTTATCCGGGGCGTTCTCCTTCATGATACCGTCGTAGAGGCGTTCGCCGAACTTCTCCATGACCCACTCGCTCGTGAGCGGCTCGAAGGGCTTGGCCTTCGGGCGGAGCTTCGCGAGGCGGTGGTATTCCTTCACAGCCGCGAAGGTGCCGACGCCGACGCACTCGCCGTGGATGCCCTCGGCCTTTTCAAAGCGCGGCGGCTTCATCTCCACGAGGTGCGCCATCAGGTGCTCGGCGCCGGAGGCGGCGCGGGAGTTGTCCCAGAGCTGCATGGTCAGGCCGCTCTTCATCTGCGCCATGGTCATGGCCTCGTGGTCGATCTCGCCCGTAGCGGCCATCTTGTCGGCGGCCGCGCGCATGATGTCCAGCGCTTCCTGCGCCAGACCGGCGACCATCGGGCAGTAGTCCTCGCCCGAGACGAGCGTGGCCATCTTCCAGTCGGCGAGGGAGACGTACTTGGCCAGGATGTCGTTGACGCCGCTGGACACGAGGCGCTTCGGCGCGCCCTTGATGATGTCCAGGTCCGCCACGACCAGAGCGGGCGCCTTCATCGAGATGGACTTCTTCTGACCCTTGAGGATCACGGAGCAGATGCTGGCCGTGAAGCCGTCGGAGCTGGCGAGGGTCGGGATCGCGACGAAGGGGATGCCGAGCTTGTAGGCGGGATAGCGGCCGAAATCCATGATGGTGCCGGCGCCGAAGGCCACGAGGACCTCGGGACGGTCGAGCTTGGTCATCATGTCCTCGATCAGCACGTCCTCGGAGCGCAGCCCCTCCGCGGGCAGGACGATCTCCTGATCGGCCTTGATGTGCTTGCCCTCGGTCAGCCCGTAGACGAAGCTGTCGTAAACCACGGTGCGGCGCTTGTCGCCGAGACCCACCGCCGCCATGTATTCCTCGAAGCGGCTGAGCGCGTCGTATTCGACGACGACCATTTTGGTCTCGAGCTCATGGTCGCGGCCGCAGCTGCACGGGCCGATATATTTCGTGCAATCCATAATCATAAGCATTACCTCTTTTCTTATCAGATCTTTTCAGATCGTATCCAGACGGGCGTAGCCGTCCCACGCGAAGAGCTGGGGGATCTCCGCGTCGCCATGGCAGAGCAGGATCTCCGCCAGATAGAAAACGTGGTCCCCGGCCTCGACGCTGCCGGTCAGCCGGCACTCGTAGGCGACGCGGCTGCCGGAGACGAGGCTGGCCTCGATCGCGGCGGCCGGCTCCAGCGGGATGCCGAATTCGGCGGCCTTGTCGTGATCGCGGCCGGAGCAGCGCCCGCATTGGAGCGCCGCGTCCTTCAGCGAGTCTCCGACGACGCTGAGCGTGAAGACGCCGCTGCGCTCGATCAGCGAGCCGCTGAGGCCCTTTTTGCTCAGGCACACGCCGAGCATGGGCGGGCGGTTGGACAGATACGTCCACCAGGATACCGCCATCAGATTGTCGCCGCCGTCCTCCTTTCGGGCGGAGAGCAGCGCAAAGGGGGCGGGCGCGGTCAGGCGCTGGGCCTGGCCGATGGTAAGGTCGTTCAAGCTTGTTTTTCTCCTATCTCGCGCAGCAGGAGGTCGCGGCCGAGCTCCAGCTCCCGCAGCGGCGTGTTGGTCGCGTATTCCAGCACGTAGAGCGGATCGCCCGGCAGGCGGCGCATGGCGGCGAAGACCCCCTCCCAGGGGATCGTGCCGCGGCCGATGGGCAGATGCGCGTCGCCCGTGCCGTCGTTGTCGTGCAGGTGGAAGCCGCAGAACCGGTCCCCGAGGCGGTCGATCACGGCGGGGATGTCCCAGTGGTTGCAGTGCGCGTGGCCCACGTCCAGCAGGAACTTGACGCAGGGGTCGATCCCGTCGAGCGCGTGGATGTATTCCTCCTGGGTGAACAGAGCCATGGAGGGGCCGGCGATGTTCTCGTAGGCGATCGTGATGCCGCTGTCCCGGCAGAGCGCAATCATTTCCTCCAGCAGCGCGTAGGAGGCGTCCAGCGCCCGGCTGCGGCTGAAGTTGGAGTCCCGGTCGTAGTAGCCGGGGTGGAAGACGATCTGCGTCCCACCGATCTCGCGGCAGAAGACGGCCGCCTGTTTGTTCAGGAAAGCCGCGGCGTCGCGCAGCGCCTTCAGAGGCGCGGCGGGGTTGACGTCCCAGGCGGGCGGATGCACGGAGAAGGGCACGCCGCAGTCCTTGAGCTGGGCGGCTAGCTCCGGCCAGCCATCCTCGCCGTGCTCCCAGGCGTCGCCGTCCATCATCAGCTCGACCTCCGGGACGATGCGGCTGAGCGTGCGGACGTTTTCCAGCGGGGGCTGGCAAAACAGGATAAATTCTGATGCGGATATCCTCATGTCGTTCCCTCCGCACAGCCCCGGGGCCGGAGTCCCGGGGCTGCGCCGTTATTGCGTGTCGTCCGGCTTTCCGTCGGCTTAGTTGCCAAGATAATCCTTGCGCTTGACGCTCCAGAAGATGATGCCGAGGACGATCCAGATGGCCAGCATGATCCAGGCCTGCTTGTAGAGCGCGGCGGCGGAGCCGGGGATGACCATCAGGGCGATGAAGATGATCGAGCAGACAGCGCCGGCGATACCCCATTTGCGCACCTTGTCGTTGCCTTCCGATTTGGCAAACTTCATGGCGGCCAGGCACACGTACAGGAACACGACCGAGGTGCCCAAGGAGGTCATATCGACGATCCAGGCCAGGGCGCTGCGGCCGAACCAGGGGGCGAACAGGGCGATCACGCCGACGAAGAGGACGGCCGCGACCGGGGCGCCGTCGCCCTCGTTGCGCTTGGCAAAGACGGAGGGCAGAGCCTTCCGTTTGGCCATGGCGGCGATCAGACGGGCGGAGGCGATGAAGAAGCCGTTGATGGCCGAAAGCACCGCGCAGGCCATCGCGAAGCCGAGGATGTAGAGGCCGGGCTTGCCGAGAGCCTTCTCCACGGCGGCACCGGTGGCCCAGAAGGGATTGGAGTTCAGGAAGTCGGACCAGGAGGCAAAGCCCTCCTGCTGCACGATGGCGGTGGTGATGGTGCTGCAGGAGTACATGATCCAGGCGGCCGCGATGGTGCTGATCATCAGCGTGCGGGCCTTGGACTGGTCGAAATCATACTCCTCGCAGACCTGCGGGATGACGTCGAAGCCGACGAAGGCCCAGGGCGCCATCGAGAGGATGACCGCGATGCCCGAGAGCACGCTCTCGCCCTTGCTGCCCGTCATGAGCGGGTGCATGTAGGAGAAGTTGGCGTGGCCGGTGGCGATGATGACGATCGGGAAGATGATGATGATCGCGGTCTGCGCGATGGCCAGGAAGGTCTGGGACATGAAGGCCACCTTGACGGCCTTGATGTTGATGAACATGAAGATCACGACGATCAGCATCGTCAGGATGATCTCGCCGAGGTACACGTCAAAGCCGCCGATGTTCCACAGCAGGGTCTTCTGCAGGATCGTGCCGGGCAGCAGGTAACGGGTGATCAGACCGATGGCCGTGCCGTTAAGGGGGATGAAGCTGATGTAGGCCAGCACGAGGAACCAGCCGCAGATGAAGGCGTGCTTCTTGCCGAAGGCCTGGGTGACGTACTCAAACTCGCCGCCCTCGACGGGGTACTTGCGGATCAGGAAGCTGTAGCTCTGCGCGATGATGTAGGCCATGATGGCCGCGAGGAACAGACCGATGAAGGTGCCGATGGGGCCGGCCGCGGGGAGGAAGGAGTTGCCCGGCATAACGAAGCAGCCCCAGCCGATGATCGAGCCGAGCGCGACGGCAAGAACGTCGATCGGACGCATCTGCTTTTTCATAATTTGTTTTCTCCTCCTTTACGTTTTCTCTGTGGTTTGTCCGCTTTCTCTCTTTTTCTTCCGGGTTTTGCGATTTATTTCGCCTTCATGTAGTAGGCGACGGCGACGAGGTTGTCGCGGAAGGAGCCCGTCGGGACGAACTTCTTCTCGAACAGTGCCGAGCCCATCGTGAAGGTCCAGGGGCCGATGTCGAACATGGTGTCGATGCGCTTGAAGCTGTTGATGCTGCCGGCGATGCAGATCTTGGCGGGGACGGCCGCGCAGAACTCGTAGGCCAGCTTCTCGCCGTCGATCACATGGCGGTAGGCGAGGATGTCGAAGCCCTCGATGCCCTTGGCCATGAGGTCCTTCGCGTTCTGGATGATCTCCTCGTTGGTGCCCTCAAGGATGCTCGGGCTGCCGGAGACCTTGCCGACGAAGGGCAGGTACTCCATGCCGTTGTCCTTCAGGAGCTTGGCGACGGAGTCATAGTAGAGGGTGCCCATGAGGTAGTCGAAGCCGCAGTCGATCGCCGTCTGCGCGCCGTCGAGGCAGCTGGCCTCGTCATAGGTGACGACCTCGAGGAAGGTGGTCTTGCCGGCGTCCTTCATGGCCTTGACGAGCGCCTTCATCTGATCCTTGGGCAGACCGACGTTCTTGAAGCCCCAGTACTTGACTTCTTCGAGGTCCTTGCATTCCTCGAATACCTCGGCCGCGTTCTTCACGGTCACGTCGTGGTGGGTCAGCATGATGATGATGTCGGGTCTCATAACAATTCCTCCTCATTGAAATAAAAATGTATTGTTTTGCGGCGGACAGCCGCCGTTGTCAACGGACGGATCTCGCGGAGAGCATTTTTTTCTGTACAAATCCGCGAAATTGAGGTAAAATATTTTTTGTTTTTTCAAACTGTCTGCTCGGGGGGTGAGCGCATGAAAACAGCCAGACGGGAACAGAGGATCATCGACTTTCTGGAGAGCCGCGGCGCCATGTCGGTCGAGGAGCTGAGCGGCCTGCTGGGCGTCTCGGTGTCCACGCTGCGCAAGCAGCTGGCGGTCATGCAGGAGAACGGACTGGTTATCCGCACCTACGGCGGCGTGATGCCGGTCAACCGCGTGCCGGACGAGAGCTTTGAGAGCAAGCTGCACAAGAACATCGCGGAGAAGCGCCGCATCGCCGAGCGCGCCCGTTCGCTGATCCCCGCCGGGGCGACTGTCGCCCTGGGCAGCGGGACCTCCATCTACGGACTGGCGAACCTCCTGGACGACCTGACCAAGGGCACGGTCTATACGAACTCCCTGCAGACCGCCGACTATCTGGCGCGCTGCCCGGGACTCGAGGTGCACATCAGCAGCGGCATCCTCCGCAGCCGCACCGGCACGATCACCGGCAGCGAGGCGGCGGAATACTTCCGCTCGATCAGGCAGGTGGACTACGCCTTCATCGGCTGCGACGCCATCGACGGCGGCGGCGTCGTGTTCAGCGACAACCTGGCGGTCGCCTCGGTGGAGAAGATCATTCTGAACTGCGCCAGACACAAGTATATCCTCTGCGACGGCTCCAAGCTCGGCCAGAGCGCCGTGGCCCGGGTCGTCGAGCTGCGGGACTGCGACGGGCTCATCACCCTGCGCTCCGACACCGCGGAGGAATACGAGTCCATGACGACGATCCTGTACGCATAAAAGCTCTTGCAAGACCGGCTCCGGCCGGTCTTTTTTTTATGCGGCGGGAGCGCCGAGCGCCGTCTGCAGCGCGGCATAGGACTGAGCCTCCGCCTCTGTCAGAACCGAGGCGTCCACCTCGTCCAAAAGCGCGGCGGCCCCGGCCTCGTCGCCCTCGGCGAGCCTCAGACCCGCGAGCTTCAGCGCCGCGCGGCTCCGCATGGCCCCGGCGGCGTCGGTATCCAGACCCCGGAAGGCCTCCAGCGCGGCCTCGTAGTCGCCGTCCTGGTAGAGGATGCCGGCCTCGATGTAGGCCAGGTCCTCCGGGTGGTAGTGCGCCAGCCAGGCGGGGGTGATCAGCAGCGCTTTGGCCGTGCGGAACTCGCCCCGCGCCTCGAAGGGGCGGGAGACGATCCCGGTGAAGAAGAGGATCGAGAGCAGGAGCAGCGTGCCGAGCGTGACGCGCCACCAGCTCATCTTGCCGAGGGTGCGGTAGGTCCTGTCGTAGCGGATCCTGCGGTACAGACTGAACTTGTTGTTATCCATGCGAACACTCCGAACGGGGAGACACAAAAAGCGAAACCGAAGTCTCGCTTTTTGTGTTTTTTATGCGGCAGTTACATCGGGCCGAGCAGCGCGTTCGGCAGCCAGGAGCAGAAGCCGGGGATGAAGGTGATCATCAGGACCACGATAATGTCGACCAGGATCATGACCATCATCCAGGGGATCAGCTTCGTTACGCCGACCCGGACGACCGTGACTGTGACGAAGAGGTAGCTGCCGACAGGCGGCGTCAGGCCGCCGATGACGGTGCACAGGGTGAAGAGCAGACCGAACTGGACCATGTCCACGCCCATCTTCTGCAGCAGCGGGTAGACCAGCGGCAGCACCACGGGCATGACCGCGACCGGCTCCATGAAGCAGCCGATCAGCAGCACGAAGGCGCCGACGAGGAGCATGATGACGGTCGGGTTGCCGGAGGAGACGTTCATCAGCCACTCCTGGAAGACCTTGCCGAAGCCCTCGACCGTGAAGATGTAGGCGAACATCGTGGAGGCCGCGTACAGGGACAGGATCTGGCCGGTGCCCTCGGCCGCGTTGAAGAGGACCTTGGTGATCTTCTTGAAGTTGAGCTCCTTGTAGAAGAAGATGCCGACGATCAGGCCGTAGACGCAGGCGATGGCGCCCGCCTCGGTGGGCGTGCAGAAGCCGGCCGTGATGCCGATGATGATGATCAGGGGCATCAGCAGGGCCCAGAAGCACTCGTACAGGGCCTTACCGACCTTCTTGAGCTCGAACTTGCCGCCGTAGTCGATGTTGTGCTTCTTCGCGTAGAAGTGGCAGATGGTCATCAGGATGACGCCGATCACGACGCCGGGGGTATAGCCGGCGAGGAACATACGCGTGATCGACAGGCCGGTGATGGCGGCAAACATGATCATGACGTTGCCGGGCGGGATGATCGGCGCCGTGGAGGCCGCGCCCGCGATCATGGCGCCGGTAAATTCCTTTTTGTAGCCGATCTTCTCCATGTCCGGCGCCGTGATGGAGCCGATGGCGGCGACCGCCGCCGTGCCGGAGCCGGAGACCGCGCCGAAGATCATGTTCGCCGCGACGCAGACGATGCCGACGCCGCCGCGCAGCCAGGAGAACAGGGCGGAGCAGAACTGGATGATGCGCTTGGACAGACCGCCCTGGTTCATGATGGCGCCCGAGATCATGAAGAAGGGGATCGCCATCAGGGTGAAGGAGTTGACGCCGCTGATGAAGCCGCGGCAGTTCATGTACATCTGGATGCCGCCGTTGCCCAGCGCGACGGCGAAAAAGCCCGCGCCGAGGAGCGAGAAGGTGATAGGCACGCCCAGCAGCATCAAAGCGAGCAGAGAAATGCAGGCGATCACTAACATTTATGCATCACCCTCCTTTTCTGCAAGCTGTTCTTTTTCGGTTTCGTTGATCTTCTCGTATTCCGATTTTTCCTCGGTGCCCTTCCACAGGGCGATCACCTTGCCCGGCGTGATGCGGAGGTAGCCGAGCGCCATGGCGATGGAGCCGACGACATAGGAAACGTACAGCACCCACTGGGGCAGGCCCGTGCCGGTCAGCTTCATGGGCGCGTAGATCCGGACCATCTTGAAGGCGGCCGGCAGCAGCGCGATCAGGAAGAAGCAGGTGAGCACTCTGGTGATCGCGTAGAGGACGGCTTTGACCTTGTGGTTCTTGATGAGCTCCTGCAGCAGGTCCAGGGTGACGTGATCGTCCTCGCGCGCCGTCAGCGAAGCGCCGACGCAGGTGACCCAGACGGCGCAGAGGATAACGATCTCCTCCGCCGCGCGGAAGGAGTGGTGGAAGGCGTAGCGGCTCACGGTGTTGACGAAGCACACGCAGATCATGATAAAGAGCAGCGCCGCGCAGAACCACTTGATGATCTTTTCCACGACGTCGTCGAATTTACAGTAGAGTTTCAGCAGTTTTTTCATAGGCGATTCCCTCTCTCGGATAGTTTAAGGGAGTGTCGGACGGGCGGCAGGCCGCCCTGAAAAAGATCCCGGAGAGCCCGGAATGGGCTCTCCGGAACCGCTCATGTCAGATATGCAATGTTGATCCGGGAATCTTATTTCGCGTTGGCGGCAACGTAATCGAGGGCCTCCTGGAAGATGGCCTCGTCGCCCCACTCGGCGATCTTCTGATCACGGAACGGGGTGTCGGCGGACTTGAAGGCCTCGAAAGCCTCGGGAGTCGGGGTGATGACTTCGACGCCGGCGGCCTTGATGTCGTCGAGCAGAGCGTTGTTGACGATCTCGCGGTCATAGCACTGCTGCACGCAGTAATCCTTGAAGACGGAGATCAGGATCTCCTGCAGGTCGGCAGGCAGAGCCTCGAGGTTGGCCTTGTTGATCATCAGCAGGTTCAGGGAGGCGATGTGGTAGGTCTCGATGTACCAGTGGAAGGCTTCCTGCTGGCCGCGGGCCAGGATGGAGGCCGGGTCGGACTCAAGGCCTTCGATGGTGCCGTTGGCAAGGCTGGTGATGACCTGAGAGGAGCTCATCGCGGTGGGAGCGCAGCCCCAGCCGGCGACGGTGGCTTCATAAACGTCAGACTGCGGGACGCGGATGCGCAGGCCCTTGCAGTCATCGACGGTCTCGACCTTCGCGCTCTCAACGGTGCAGAGGCAGCGGATGCCCTGGCTCATGGCGCCCAGGCAGTAGAGGCCGATGCCGGCTTCCTCGAGCTGCTTGTTGGTCAGGTCGGGCAGGATCTCGCCCAGAGCGTTCATCTGGGAGTAGTTGTCGACAACGTAGGGAAGCTCGGACCAGCCGATGGCGTCGATCTGGCCGACGGTGCCCCAGACGGACGGGCCGGAGAGGCTCATGTCAAGGTCGCCGGAGAAGACCTGCGGGATCAGCTCTTCCTCAGAACCCATCGTGCCGCCGGGACCAACGTTGATGACCAGACGGCCGTTGGACTGCTTGGCCACCTCTTCGACGGCCTTGTTGATCCAGAGGGACTCATGTCCGCCGGATTCCTCGGCAGCGAAGATGTGGTAGAAGTTCAGCGTGTAGACGGTGTCGTCCACAGGGGCCTCGGCGGGCTTGTCGGCCGGAGCCTCGGCGGGCTTTTCAGCGGGGGCGGGAGCGGCCTGCTGTCCGCAGGCGGCCAGCGCGAACACCATGGTCAGCGCCAGCAGCAGTGCCAGGATCTTTTTCATTTGGTTTCCTCCTTGTTTTTTTGGTTTCCCGCCGAAACAGGAATTCTTTCCCTGCTCCGCCGGGTCTTTCCGTGCGTTTGTTGATACAAACTGACGAATACAATATACAATAAACGATGTAAAATTGTCAACTTTTATTAAAAAAATGAAATAAGCATTTTGCGCAGAGCAGAAAAAAAGTGCGCGTTTCGCGCACTTTTCAAGTTTTTTTGGAAAAGGCTTTTATGCACAGCACATAAAAATCCCGCCCGAAAATTATGATAATTACTTTCTTAACAAAAAACGCCGGCGCCGGGAGACCGCTTCTCCGCCGGAAGACGGGACGCGGGAAACGCCGCTTTACGACAGCTTATTCGCCGATATCGCCGCGCACGACCTTGCCGATGTTCCAGAGATAGGCCGCGCTCCGCGCCGCCTCTCTGCGCTTGTCCGGGGTTTTGTACTCAAAGTGCGCGGTCTGCGCGCCGCAGTCCATGCACATCGCGTACCAGCACCAGCCGTTCTCCTCCTCCAGCAGCCCCGCGCCTCCGCAGTACGGGCAGTCCTGCAGCTCGATCTCTTCGTAGATGTCCATCGTTTTTTCCTCCGTTCGGTCTTGCTCTCAGTATAGCACGGAAGCGCGGAAAGGAAAACAGAAATTTGCGCCTCTTGTGCGCGGCGCGGCGCCGTGCTATACTTTTTTCGTAAAACCGGAAAATGGGAGGAACGGGACATGAAAACTGCGGTGATCACCGGCAGCACCCGCGGGCTCGGCTTCGAGATGGCCAGGCGCTTTCGCGCGGCGGGCTGGAACCTTGTGCTCAACGGCGTCAACCCCTCGCGTCTGGAGGCGGCGGTGCAGGCGCTGCGCGCGCTCGACGGCGCGGGCGAGGTGGAAGGGAAGCGGGGCAGCGTGGCCTCCGCGGAGGAGCTGCAGGCGCTCGCCGATTTCGCGGCGGAGCGTTTCGGCGCGATCGATATCTGGATCAACAACGCCGGCGTCAACCAGCCGATGAAGGCTGTCTGGGAGCTGACGGAGCAGGAGATCGACGCGATCCTGGATATCGACCTGCGCGGCGCGATCCTGGGCAGCCGCGCGGCCGTGCGGCAGATGGAGAAGCAGCCGGAGGGCGGCTTCATCTACAACCTCGAGGGCTACGGCAGCAACGACGCCATGATGCTCGGCCTCAACCTCTACGGCACGAGCAAGCGCGCCGTGACCCATTTCACGCAGGCACTCGCCAAGGAGCTCGCCGAGCGCGGCGGCAAGGTCAAGGCCGGGCGGCTGTCTCCCGGCATCATGATCACGGACTTCACGGTCAAGGCGCTCGGCGGCGCGGAGAGCATCCAGCTGCCGGAGAAGACCAAGAAGGTCTACAACATCCTCGGCGACTATCCGGACGTGGTGGCGGAGCATCTGGTCAAGGGCATGCTGGCCAACACCAGAAACAACGCCCACATCGAATGGCTCACCGGCGGCAAGGCGGCCTGGCGCTTCATGACCGCCGCCTTCAACAAACGGGACTTCTTCGCGGAGAAATAACATCGTCCCGGAACGAAAAGAGCACCCGACAGGGTGCTCTTTTCGTATTACCAGAGGTCGTCCAGCACGGAGAAGCCGCGTTCCTCCGGCTCGACGGGGATGCTTTGAGAGCTGAAATCCTCGATATGGACGTAGGGGGCGCTCTCCAGCGCCGCGAGCACGCGGTCGATCTGCGCCTCGCTGCCCTGCAGCTCCAGGCTGACCTCGCCGCCGCGTTCGTTGCGCACCCAGCCGGTCGCGCCGACGGCGTTTGCGGCGTGCCGCGCGCGCCAGCGAAAGCCCACGCCCTGCACGCGGCCGGAGAAACGCAGCCGCTTTCGGATCAGAGGCTCGCTCATGCCCGGCCCTCCCGCGCGCCGACGGCGCCGAGCTCCGTGTAGATCATCCCGCTTTTTCCGCGGGTCGAGAGCATGAGGGAGACGCGCGCCGCGCGCGTCTCCGCCGCGGGCAGCGGCAGCTCGCCGAGCTTCGTTCCGCGCCGGAGCTGAGCCTTGCGGACCAGGGTGATATGGGGCAGGAAGCTCTTGCGGTCAAAGGGGATGCCGGCGTCTCCCAGCGCGCGGCGCAGCCGCCGGACGAGCGCGTCCAGCGCCTCGTTTCCGCGCAGCCCGGCCCACCAGAGCTCGCCGAAGGCCCCGAGGCCGTCGAGCGCAAGGGAAAAGGGCTCGAAGCGCAGCTCCGAGAGCGCCTCCAGCACCGCGTCCGGGTCGGGGTAGTCCCCGATGAAGGCCAGGGTCAGATGGAGGTTTTCCGGCCGCGTGAAGTTCCCCTCCACGCCGCGGCGGCGCAGCTCGTGCTGCACGGCGCAGAGAGCGTCTCGCATGTCGGGATCGGGCAGGATCGCAAGAAACAGTCTCATGGGAGCTCCCTCAGCTCGTCCAGGGTCGGCATGGCCGGGATCGCGCCGTGGCGGCTCGCGGTGACGGCGGCGGCCCTGTTGGCAAAGTGCAGGATCTCCTCCAGCGCCTCGGGCGTGAGCGCGTCCGGCCGGTCATACGCCACGAGCCGGGCGAGCGCGGCGCCGAAGAAGGTGTCGCCCGCGCCGTTGGTGTCGCCCACGGCGACGGGCACGCCGGGGACCCGGCCGGTGTGTTCGCCGAAGCGGTAGAAGGCGCCGTCCGCGCCCAGCGTGACCAGGACCAGGGGGATGCCCGCGGCCTGCAGCCGCGCGCTTCCGACCTCGAGGTCGGCCGTGCCGGTCAGAAGGGCCAGCTCCTCGTCGGAGACCTTCAGGATATCCACCAGTGGCAGCGGCCGGAGCATCTGCTCGACGGCGCTGGCCTCGTCCGGCCAGAGGCTGGCGCGGTAGTTCGGATCGTAGCTGATCCGCGCGCCGCGCTCCTTCGCGGCGCGGACGGCGGCGAGCGTGGCGCTGCGGGCGGGCTCCGCCGTCAGGCTCACGCTGCCGAAGTGCAGCACGCGCGTCTGTGCAAGCAGCTCGGCGGGGATGTCTTCAAAGCGCAGCTCCACGTCGGCGCTGGGGTCGCGGTAGAAGCTGAAGCTCCGTTCGCCGCTCGCGTCGAGCGTCACGACGGCCAGCGTCGTATGCTGCACGGGATCGACGGACAGGCCGCTCACGTCCACGCCGTTATCTTCCAGCGTGCGGCGCAGGAAGTCGCCGTAGCCGTCGCGGCCGACGCGCCCGACGAAGGCGGTCTTCGCGCCGAGGCGGGCGGCCGCCACGGCCAGATTGGCGGGCGCGCCGCCGGGGTTTGCATCGAAACGGGGGATGCCCTGCTCCGTGAGCCCCGATTGGGTCAGGTCGATCAGGATCTCTCCGATGGCGGTGATGTCAGTCATGCGAACGCTCCTCTCCATGGGGGTGTGTCACCATTATACAGAGAAGCGGCCGCAAAAGCAACGCGCAAACAAAAATGTTAGAGGGCGCGTCTCTTGCGAAAAAACCGTGCGTTTGCTACAATGACGACGACAATATCAGGCGCGCGTTGAGCGAAAGAAGCGTCGGCTTCGGCCGGACAGCGCGTATGTTATCACCGGGGCGGCCGACGCCGCCGACGGCAGGAAACCTGTTGAGCAAGGAGGCTTCTCATCATGGCATGTGAAAAAGTGATCGTCGGAGAGGGAACGGAATACCCGCTGAACGGGCTGCTGACGCTGCCGGAGGGGCTTTCGGCCCCGGCCCCGGCGGTCGTCATGGTACACGGCTCCGGCCCCAGCGACATGGACGAGAGGGTCATGAAGCTGACGCCGTTCAAGGATCTCGCGGAGGGCCTGGCAAAGCTCGGCGTCGCCTCTCTTCGCTATGACAAGCGCAGCTTCGCCCACGCGCGCAAGCTGGCAAAGGCCTGCCCCACCGTGAAGGAGGAGACCATCGACGACGCGGTGCTGGCCGTCGGGCTCCTGAAGCGGGATCCCAGGATCGACCCCGAACGCGTCTTCCTCCTCGGCCACAGCATGGGCGCCATGCTCGCGCCCCGGATCGACGCGGAGGGCGCGGACGTGAAGGGCCTCATCCTGCTGGCCGGAACGCCGCACCGCCTGGAAGAGATCGTGCTCCGGCAGCTGAAGCAGAGCGGCGGCGGCAGCTCCGCGTTGAAATGGATCGTCGGCCTGGAGTACCGGATCTTCGCCAAAAAGTTCGACGGCCTCTATGAGATGGACGACGAGGAAGCGAAAAGGAAAAAGTTCGCGGGCAGTCTGTCCCTGTATTATTTCAAGGAGATGGGGCGGAAAACCGCGGCGGACTACCTGCTGGAGAGCGAAAAGCCCGCTCTGATCCTGCAGGGCGGCCGGGATTACCAGGTGCTCGCGGAGGACGACTTCCAAGGCTTCCGGGAGCTGCTCGCGCTCCGGAAGAACACCGTCTTCAAGCTGTATCCCGACCTGAACCATCTCTTCGTGAAGGCGCTCTACGACGACATCCTGAAGGCCTCGAAAGATTACAAGATCGAGCGGCACATCGGGGAAGACGTGATCAGTGATATCGCCGCCTTCATCCTGGAAAACTGACGGCCGCGCGGCCCCGGCATACGGAATGCGTATCATTTCGATACGCGCTCCGTATGGGCGGGTGCGCCCCGTCCTTGACAGCGCGAACGCCGCCGTGATATGCTTTTCCTGTATTGAATAACGTTTGATCAGAGATCGTTCTCCGGAGCCAGGGGCCAAGTGCCCCCTTAAGGCATCGGAGAACGTTTTTGCATATGGAGGGAACTCTTATGGCCAAATATATTTTTGTGACCGGCGGCGTCGTATCCGGTCTCGGCAAGGGGATCACGGCGGCCTCGCTGGGGCGGCTGCTCAAGTGCCGCGGGCTCAAGGTCGCGGCGCAGAAGCTCGACCCCTATATCAACGTCGACCCGGGGACGATGAGCCCGTACCAGCACGGCGAGGTCTTCGTGACCGAGGACGGCAGCGAGACGGACCTCGACCTCGGCCACTACGAGCGCTTCATCGACGAGGACCTGAACAAGTTTTCCAACCTCACGACCGGCAAGGTCTACTGGAACGTGCTGAACAAGGAGCGGCGCGGCGAATATCTCGGCCAGACCGTACAGGTCATCCCGCACATCACGCAGGAGATCAAGGACTTCATCTACAGCCTTGAAAAGAAGACCGGCGCGGACGTCATCATCACCGAGATCGGCGGCACGACCGGCGATATCGAGAGCCAGCCCTTCCTGGAGGCGGCGCGGCAGGTCGGCCTGGAGCGGGGCAAGGAGAATACGCTTTACATCCACGTCACGCTCGTGCCCTTCCTGCGCGGCAGCGACGAGCACAAGACCAAGCCCACGCAGCATTCCGTCAAGGAGCTGCAGGGCATGGGCATCGCGCCGGACATCATCGTGCTGCGCTGCGACGAGCCGCTCGAGCCGGAGATCTTCCGGAAGATCGCCATGTTCTGCAACGTCAAGCCCGACTGCGTGATCGAAAACCGCACGCTTCCGATCCTCTACGAGGCGCCGCTGATGCTCGAGCAGAACGACTTTTCGCTCATCGTCTGCCGGGAGCTGGGGCTCTGGACCCGCGCGCCGGAGCTGGGCGAATGGCGCGCGATGGTCGAGCGCATCCGCACGCTCGACAAGGCGGTCACGATCGGCCTCGTCGGCAAGTATGTGCAGCTGCACGACGCCTATCTCTCGGTGGCCGAGGCGCTGCACCACGCCGGGTACGAGTGCGGCGCGAAGGTCGAGATCCGCTGGATCGACAGCGAGACGATCACCGGAGAGAACGTCGCCGCGGTGCTCGCGGGCTGCGACGGCCTGATCGTACCCGGCGGCTTCGGCGACCGCGGCATACCGGGCATGATCGTCGCCGCTCAATACGCGCGGGAGCACGACCTGCCTTACCTGGGCATCTGTCTCGGCATGCAGGTGGCCGTGATCGAGTTCGCGCGCCACGTCTGCGGCCTCGCGGGGGCAAATTCCGGCGAATTCGACGCCGCTTCGCCGCACAAGGTCATTGACTTTTTGCCCGATCAAAGCGATACTGTCAGCAAGGGAGGCACGCTCCGTCTCGGCGCCTGGCCCTGTCGGATCGAGCCGGGCAGCCGCATGGCCTCGTTATACGGCAGAGACCTGATCTCCGAGCGGCACCGGCATCGCTACGAGTTCAACAACGACTACCGTGACATGCTTGCGGACGCCGGGCTGTGCCTGTGCGGTCAGTCGCCGGACGGGCGCATCGTCGAGGCGGTCGAGCTGAGCGGGAAACGCTTTTTCGTCGGCGTGCAGTTCCATCCCGAGTTCAAGAGCCGCCCCAACCGCCCGCATCCGCTGTTCCTGGGGCTGGTGGAGGCGGCGGGCAGCCCAAAAGGAGTGTCGACATGAAAAAAGAAATCATGGGCAGCGTTGTCTCCGTCAAAAAGCAGTGGTGGCTGAAGATCAACACGAAGCCCGTGCGCATGGGCGCGCTGGACGGCGCGGTTTTCCCGCACATCGCCAGGATCGCCTACACGGTGGACGGTGTAGAGTACGTCAAAAGAAAATGGATCGGCGCGGGAGCCCCGGTCCCCACCGTCGGGAGCGCGGTCAAAGTCGTCTATGACGAGGACGCGCCGTCGAAGGCCGATCTGGAATTCTGATCCGCGGCAGGCGATCATTTCATAGGAGGCCGTAACGGTGAAACAGAAGATCCTCATTCTCGATTTCGGCGGACAGTACAACCAGCTGATCGCCCGCCGCGTGCGCGAGCAGCGCGTCTACTGCGAGCTGCACCCGCACGACATGCCCCTCGACGAGATCCGGCGCTTCGACCCCATCGGCATCGTGTTCACCGGCGGGCCGGGCAGCGTGTATCTGCCGGGCGCGCCGAAGGTCGACCCCGGCCTGTTCGAGCTCGGCGTGCCGATCCTCGGCATCTGCTACGGCTGCCAGCTGATGGCGCAGCTGCTCGGCGGGCGCGTCACGGCCGCGCAGGACGATTCCGCGCGCGAATACGGCAAAACGCCGACGGCCTTCGATCCCGCCTGCGCGCTTTTCCGCGGACTGCCGGAGGAGAGCGTCACCTGGATGAGCCACGGCGACTACATGGCCGAGGTCCCGCCGGGCTTTCGCCTCGCGGCGCACAGCGCGGCCTGCCCGACGGCGGCGATCTGCGACGAGGCGCGGCGCTTTTACGGCGTGCAGTTCCACCCGGAGGTGGAGCATACGGAGCGCGGCCGGGACATGCTGCGCAACTTCCTCTACGGGGTCTGCGGCGCCGTCGGCGACTGGACGATGGCGGACTACAAGGCGCAGGCGATCGGGGCGATCCGCGCAAAGGTCGGCGGCGGGAAGGCGCTGCTGGCTCTCTCCGGCGGGGTGGACTCCTCCGTGGCCGCGGCGCTGCTGAGCGAGGCCATCGGCGATCAGCTGACCTGCGTCTTCGTCGACCACGGCCTGATGCGCAAAAACGAGGGCGACGAGGTCGAGGCCGCCTTCGCGCACCGGGAGCTGAACTTCGTCCGCGTCGACGCGGGGGAGCGCTTCCTCTCGCGCCTGCGGGGCGTGGAGGAGCCGGAGCGCAAGCGGAAGATCATCGGCGAGGAGTTCGTGCGCGTCTTCGAGGAGGTCGCGCATGAGATCGGCGCGGTGGATTATCTCGTGCAGGGCACGATTTACCCGGACGTGATCGAGTCCGGCCAGGGAGAGGCCGCCGTCATCAAGAGCCACCACAACGTCGGCGGGCTGCCGGACACGGTGGACTTCCGGGCGATCCTCGAGCCGCTGCGGCTGCTGTTCAAGGACGAGGTGCGCCAGCTCGGGCGCGAGCTCGGATTGCCCGCGGCGCTCATCGAGCGCCAGCCCTTCCCGGGGCCGGGACTCGCGATCCGCGTGATCGGCGAGGTCACGCGGGAAAAGCTCGACATGCTGCGCGAGGCGGACGCGATCTTCCGCGAGGAGATGGCCCGCGCCGGCTGCGCCGCCGACCAGTACTTCGCCGCGCTGACGAACATGCGCTCGGTCGGCGTGATGGGCGACGGCCGCAGCTACGACTATGCCGTCGCGCTGCGCAGCGTCCAGACCCGCGACTTCATGACGGCGAACTTCTCGCGCCTGCCCTGGGAGCTGCTGGACCGCGTGTCCGTGCGCATCGTCAACGAGGTGCGCGGCGTCAACCGCGTGCTCTACGACGTCACCTCCAAGCCCCCCGCCACGGTGGAATATGAGTGAGTATCATACGTTTCACATATCGATAACACGCTATGATATATATTTCCTTTTTTCATGAGGCGGTGCTATGATACAGTTGTCCCAAGGGAAGGGACAAAAAACAATATGAAAGAAGGAACCGATCATGAAGAAGATGTCCAAACTGCTGGAAGAGCTGTACGTCACGTTTATCCACGGCAGAGGCTGAAACGTATCGATGATCAGCTTGAAATTCCAGACTGACGACTGAGCCCCGCTTTTGTGTTGGCAAAAGCGGGGCTTGGATTTTATTGCGGCCCGGCAGGACAAAATGCGGTTTGCGGGGGCCGGCGCTCAGGCCGGCCCCCGCAAACGATCCGTTATACGCCGAAGAGCAGCTCGCCGTAGGTCGGGAAGGGCCAGTATCCCGCGGCCGTGACGGTCTCGGCCTCGTCGCAGACTTTACGGAGGGCCGCCATCCGGTCCAGCACTTTGTCGCGGATATAGAAGGCCTCCGCGGTCACGTCGCCGTCCATCGCCGCGACGCAGTCCGCAAGCGCGTCGGCCGCCTCGTCGATCGCGTCGATGAGGCCGCCGAGCCGCGAGAGCAGCTTCTGATCGACCCGGCAGGGCAGCTCGGGAGCGGCCTGCTTCGCCGCGTTGAGGGAGGCGGCGAGGTCGCCCCGCCAGCGCAGCAGGGCCGGCAGGATCTCCCGCCGCGCCATATCGACCATGGTCAGCGCCTCGATGCGCACCGTGCGCACGTAGTTTTCCAGCGTGATCTCGTAGCGCGAGCGGATCTCCCGCTCGGAAAAGACCCCGTGGCGCACGAGCATATCCACGTTCTCCGGCGCCAGCACCATCTGCAGCGCGTCCGGCGTCGTGCGCAGGTTCAGCAGGCCGCGCTTTTCCGTGGCTTCCCGGATCCAGGCCTCGTCGTAGCCGTTGCCGTTGAAGACGATGCGCCTGTGCGCGGCGATGGTCTCGCGGATCAGCTCGTGCAGCGCCGCGTCGAAATCCGCCGCGCCCTCGAGCCGGTCGGCAAACTGCCGCAGCGCCTCGGCGACGGCGGCGTTGAGCATGATGTTCGCGCAGGAGATCGAATCGCTCGAGCCGACCATGCGGAACTCGAACTTGTTGCCGGTGAAGGCGAAGGGCGAGGTGCGGTTGCGGTCGGTGGTGTCGCGGTTGAAGCGCGGCAGCACGTCCGCGCCCAGGCGCAGGGGCCGGATCGAGGTCCCCGCGTAGGGGCTGTCCGTCTCGATGGCGCGGAGCACCGCGCTCAGCTCGTCGCCGAGGAAGACCGAGATCACGGCAGGCGGCGCCTCGTTCGCTCCGAGCCGGTGATCGTTCCCGGCCGAGGCGACGCTCAGGCGCAGCAGGCCCTGATACTCGTCCACGGCCTTGAGCACGGCCACGAGGAACAGCAGGAACTGCGCGTTGGCGTAGGGCGTCTCGCCCGGAGAGAGCAGATTTTCGCCGGTGTCGGTGGAAAGAGACCAGTTGTTGTGCTTGCCGCTGCCGTTGACCCCCGCGAAGGGCTTTTCATGCAGGAGGCAGACCATCCCGTGCCGCCGAGCGACCTTTTTCATGATCTCCATGGTCAGCTGGTTGTGATCGGCGGCCACGTTCACGACCGAGAAGATCGGCGCGAGCTCATGCTGCCCCGGCGCGACCTCGTTGTGCTCGGTCTTGGCGGTGACGCCGAGCTTCCAGAGCTCCTCGTCGAGCTCCTCCATGAAGGCCTTGACCCGCGGCTTGATCGCGCCGAAGTAGTGGTCCTCCAGCTCCTGCCCCTTCGGGGGCTTGGCGCCGAAGAGCGTGCGCCCGGTATAGATCAGGTCCCTGCGCTTGAGATACAGCTCCCGGTCGACGAGGAAATACTCCTGCTCCGGGCCGACGTTCGGCACCACGCGCTGCGCCTCTGTGTTCCCGAAGAGCCGCAGCACCCGCAGCGCCTGGAAGCTCAGCGCCTCCATCGAGCGCAGCAGCGGCGTCTTCTTGTCCAGCGCCTCGCCGCCGTAGGAGCAGAAGGCCGTCGGGATACAGAGCGTCTTTTCCTTGATGAAGGCGTAAGAGGTCGGGTCCCAGGCCGTGTAGCCGCGCGCCTCGAAGGTCGCGCGCAGCCCGCCGGAGGGGAAGCTCGACGCGTCCGGCTCGCCCTGGATCAGCGCTTTGCCGGAGAATTTCATCAGAACGTGGCTGTCCGGCGCGGGCGAGAGAAAGCCCTCGTGCTTTTCGGCGGTGATGCCGGTGAGCGGCTGGAACCAGTGGGTAAAGTGCGTCGCGCCGTTTTCGACGGCCCAGGCGCACATCGCGTCGGCGACGGCGTTGGCGACCGAGAGATCCAGCGTTTTGCCCCGGCGGATCGTCTCGCGCAGGCTCTCGTAGACCTCGGCCGACAGTCTTGCGCGCATGACCTTGTCGTCGAAGACCATGCTGCCAAACAGCTCCGGTACGGTGCTCATAAGCGTTCCTCCTTAAAAAATGAACCGGGCTGCCGTCCGAAAACAGGACCGGCAGCCCCAAAAGCTCTTGCACTCCTCGCTTCACAGCATAGCACGGCCGCAAAGCTTTGAGAAATATGAACTTTCGGCAGGAAACGATACGGAAAACGTATCGTCATTCCACGGTGACGCTCTTGGCGAGGTTGCGCGGCTTGTCGATGTCGCAGCCGCGCTGCAGCGCGACATAGTAGGCGAAGATCTGCAGCGGCACCACGCCGAGCGAGGGCGCGAAGATCGGATGCGTGTCGGGGATCGTGAGGATGTTGGAGACGGTCTTCGACAGCGCGTCGGCCAGACTCTCGTCGGTCAGCGCGATCACGTCCGCGCCGCGGGACTTGACCTCGACGATGTTTGAAACACTCTTGTCGAAAAGCGCCTTGTAGGTGCACAGCGCGACCACCAGCGTGCCGTCCACGATCAGCGAGATCGTGCCGTGCTTGAGCTCGCCGGCGGCGTAGGCCTCGCAGTGGACGTAGGAGATCTCCTTGAGCTTGAGGCTGCCTTCGAGGCCGAGCGCGTAGTCGAGGTTGCGGCCGATGAAGAAGATCGAGTCGCGGTTGAAGGAGCGGGAGGCGAGGTACTTGATCTGTTCGGTATTTTCGAGTATGCGCTCCATTTTGGACGGCAGCGCCAGCAGCTCTCCGATCAGCTCGTCATAAAGGAAATACGGGAGCTTCCCGAAAAGCTCCGCAAGATAGATCCCGAACATGTCCAGCAGCACGAGCTGCGTGCTGTAGGCCTTCGTCGTCGCCACGGCGATCTCCGGACCGGCCCAGGTGTAGAGCACGTCGTCGCTCTCGCGGGCGATCGAGCTGCCCACCACGTTGACGATCGAGAGGATGCGCGCGCCGAGCCGTTTGGCCTTGCGCAGCGCGGCCATGGTGTCCAGCGTCTCGCCGGACTGGCTGATGACGATGACGAGGGTCTTCTCGTCGACCAGCGGATCGGCGTAGCGGAACTCCGAGGCCAGGGCGATATCGACCTGCATGCGCAGCAGCCGCTCGAGGTTGTATTTGCCGACCATGCCCACATGGTAGCTGGAGCCGCAGGCGACAATGTAGAGCTTGTTGAACGCGCACAGCTCCTCTTTGCTCATTTTCAGCTCGTCGAACACGATGCGGTGATCGCGGATGCGCGGGGAGACGGTCTTGCGGATGGCGTCCGGCTGCTCCATGATCTCCTTGAACATGAAGTGCGCGTAGCCGCCCTTCTCCGCGTCGCTCACATCCCAGTCGACGGTGTGGTGCTCCTTTTCGACTTCCGCGCCGAGGGCGTTGTAGACGACGATCTTCTCCGGGCTGACGACGGCGACCTCGCCGTCCTCCATATAGGCCACGTCCCGCGTGTGCCTGAGCATCGCGGTCACGTCCGAGGCGATGAAGCTGCAGCCATCGCCGTAGCCGAGCAGCAGCGGCGCGTCCTTGCGCGCGGCGATGAAGCTGTCTGGCAGGTCGGCGCAGAGGATGCCGAGCGCGTAGGCGCCCTCGATGCGGTCGAGCACGCGGTAGACCGCTTCCAGGATGTTGCCGCAGCGCCGATAATAGTAACCCAGCAGCTGCGCCACGACCTCCGTATCCGTCTCGGAGCGGAAGCTGACGCCCGTGGAGACGAGGAAGCTCTTGAGCTCGACGTAGTTTTCGATGATGCCGTTGTGCACGACGGCGATGCGCTCGTCCTCACTCAGATGCGGGTGGGAGTTGACGTCGTTCGGCTCGCCGTGCGTGGCCCAGCGCGTATGCCCGATGCCCATCATGCCGTCAAGGCTCTTTCCGCCGTCCGTCAGGGCCTCGAGCACCTTCAGGCGGCCCTTCGCCTTGCGGACCTGCAGTCCCTTCTCCGGCGAGAGCACCGCGATCCCGGCCGAGTCATAGCCGCGGTACTCCAGACGCTCCAGCCCGTCGAGCAAAATCGGCGCGGCCTGTTGTCGTCCCGTATATCCAACGATCCCGCACATGGGCATACCTCCCCATCCTGTGTTTTTATGATGGAAAAATTGTAGCACAGCGCCGCTGCGCCTTCAATGCTTGTCTGTATGGATACGCCATCTATCATATGTTTTTTATATGGTAAAACACATGCCGCCGCTATGATAAAAGCTCGCGCGCACTTGAAGACGGAGGGGGGATACGCTATACTCGAAACAGATGATAACGATCGGATAGGGGGCAGCCGTTATGGATCTGCGATCTCTGCACTATTTCACGGTCGTCGCCGAGGAGCTCAACATCACGCGCGCGGCGGAGCGGCTGAACATGAGTCAGCCGCCGCTTTCGAGCCAGATCAAGGGACTTGAGGAGGAGCTCGGCGTGCAGTTGTTCATCCGCGGCAAGCGGCATCTGACCATGACCGAGGCCGGCGCCCTGCTGTACCGCCGGGCCAGGCAGCTTTTGGAGCTCTCCGAGCAGACGCAGCAGGAGATCCGCTCGATGGAGGGGCTCTCCGGCGATCTGAACATCAGCCTCGTCGAAGGTCGTGCGCCCTATCTGCTGGCGCGCTGGATCGCGGGCTTCCGCTCCGAGTTCCCGCAGGTGGGCGTCCATCTGTGGAACGGCAGCGGCGACGAGGTCATGGAGCGGCTGCACCGCGGCCTGGCCGATCTCGCACTCGTGGCCGCGCCCTACAATCCCGAACTGCTCGACGGCTTCACCGTCGGACGCGAGCCCTGGGTGGCCATGATGTCAAAGGATCATCCGCTCGCCAGTGAGGACGGCGAGTTCCTCCCGCTCAGAAAGCTGGTCGGGCAGCCGCTGTTCGTCCCGAACCGCCGCTCGCGCGCCGAATCGCTCCGCAGCTGGTTCGACGAGATCGGGGAGGAGCCCGCCATCGCCGGGGACCTGTCCAACTACATCGACGCCGTCGCCCTCGCCGAGCAGAACGCCGGGATCTGCATCTATCCGATGACCACCTATAACGAAAACGATCTGGTCGTCAAGAAGATCATCACCGAGAGCGCCCGGCAGATCGAATACGCCCTGGTCTGGTCGCGCAGCGCCCGGAAGTCGGAGCTCGCGGAGGAGTTCATCAACTTCGTACAGGACTGCATGGAGGCCGAGCGCCGCGGCACACAGACATACCGCATGCCGGAGAAGGAATATCTCCCCCCGGAGGGCACAAGGTTTTTGTAAGATACAAGGAAAGCAAAAGGACTGCATCGGTGATGCAGTCCTTTTTTTCATAAAATGCGGCCGCCTCCGTCCGCCAGGCCCGCTTGTCTGTACGCCTCGAGCGCGCCGAGCAGCACGATCGGCACGCCGCCGCCGTTCTCGCTTTGCTGACCGACGAAGATCAGGTTTTTCACGGGCGTCAGGTGCGGCGGGTTCTGCTGCTTCCAGACGGGCACCGTGCCGCCGAAGGAGCTTTTCTTCATGTGCGTCAGGCGGCGGTAATCCTCCGCCGTGACGATCTTTTTCGCGACGATGTGCGCCGAGAGGCCGGGGAGCCGCGCCTCCGCGAGCCGGATCAGCTCGTCGGCGTATTCCTCCTTCCGGCTCTCCCAGTCCCCGTCCCGCAGGCGGTCCGGGCAGACCGTATAGATGGTCACGCAATGGCGGCCCGGCGGGGCGAAGTCCGGCGCGTGGCGGTCGGGGAAGTAGATGAGATAGCCGTCCTCCCCACGGTGATACACGCCGCTGCGCAGCTTTTCCACCGCCCCGCGGAGATCGTAGCTGCCGTAATAGTAGCAGAGGCTTTGCTTCTGGAAGACAGAGGGGTCGTAGTCCACGCCGAGGTGCAGCATGAAGACCGCCTCCATCGGGCGGAAGTCCCGCAGGATCTTCCGGTAGGCGTCGTCCAGGTGCTCCTCGCCCACGAGCCCGGTGAAGAAGTCGCGCGCCGCGCCGCAGCCCACGACTAGGTCGGCCGCGAGCTCCCGCCCGTCGTCCAGGCGGACGCCGACGGCTTTTCCGTCCTCCACGAGGACCTTCTGCGCGACGGTTTGGGAGAGGAACTGCCCGCCGCGGCCGAGGATGTACGCGCACAGAGCCTCCGGCAGCTTCTGACAGCCGCCGACGATGTAGCGGTAGGAAGGGTAATACAGCATCCCGTCCTTTTCCGCCGGGATGCGCTTGTCGAAGGCCGTCTCGGTGTTGACGAAGGGCAGCGTGAAGCACTGCACCTCCTCCGGATCGGCGCAGAAGTCCGCGAGGATCCCGTTGAAGACCAGCCGCAGCCGCTCGTCGGAGAAGAGCTTCTCCGTGAACTCACGGCAGTTCATGTTCTCATAGGGCTTGATCGCGAGGTAGGCGCGGAGTGTCCGCAGTTTGTTTGACAGGCTCTTTTTCTGCCCAGACAGGAAGCGGAGTTCCATCAGCGCGTCATAAAAACGGTAGTACGCGCGAATGCCTTTTCGGTCCGCCGGGAACAGCTCTTCGAGGCGCTTTTTCCGCCAGTCCGGCCCGGCGTAGTCCTCCGGCGGGAAAAGCCCGAAGTCCGGCGTGCTCAGGCCCCGGTCGTCCCGGACCGTCTCCAGATGGATCCCGAGCGAGGCGAGGAAGGCGCCCACAGGCTCGTCTTCCCGCAGGTCCGTGAGGATCAGCGGGCCCTGCTCGAAGGAAAAGCCGCCCTCGCGGGCGAGCGTCATCACGCCGCCGGGTTCCGCGTTCCTGTCGATCAGGACGACCTCGTGTCCGTCGCGGGCGGCGCAGGCGCCGAAGCTCAATCCGCCGAGACCCGCGCCGATGATGACGATCCTCATACGCCGTCCTCCGGGATCGCCTCATAGTCCACGCCCGCGGTTTCCTTCACCTTGCTCCTGAGCAGGAAGACGGAGACCAGGATGCAGGGCAGGGCAAAGGCGCTGCAGACGAGCCACAGCGGCAGAAACAGGATGCCGACGTTGACGAAGGCGAAGCCCACGCCCATCCCGATATAGACCAGCAGACCCTCCGCGCCCATGATGGACGCGCGGATATGCGTCGGCACCATCTCAGTCGAGATGATCTCCATGTAGTCCCGGCCGATCCAGTAGCCGCCGAGATACAGGCCGTAGCCGATCCCGACCACGGCGGGGCTCCACAGGCCGTTGGCGCCGACGACGAACAGGATGAAGGCGGCCGCGCAGATCGAGCCGAAGAGCAGCACCGTCTTTTTCCGGCCGATGCGGTCCGCGAGGAAGCCGGAGACGATCACCGCGCCGCAGTAGAGGAAGGGGTAGTAGAACTCCGCCGTGGTGATGGCCTCCGTGCTCATGCCCGCCCGGTACATGATGGACTCATAGTTCGTCATGGCGACGATGGCCGCGTCAAAGAGCATTTTGATCAGGATCAGCGTGCGGAGGTCCTTGTGCCGGAAGATATATTTGATGGCGGGAAGGATGCCCGACTTCGCGGCGGGCGCGGGCTCTTTTTCCGCGGCGGGAGCCGTCTCCGCCGCGTGGAGCTTTGCCTGCCGGTTCTCCTGATAGACCCGCGTCTCTTTCGCCAGCAGCACGATCAGCACCGTGACCGCCAGCCCGTACAGCCCCGGCACCAGATAGACGTTGCGCCACTGAGCGGGGTCGTTGTTCATAAGCGTGGCCCGCATGGCGGGGATCGCTACCGAGGAAAGCCCGCCGATGCCCTTGAGCAGACTGTAAACGGTGGCGCGCTTGTCCTTTGGCGCCTCCTCCAGCACATAGAGGATCTGGATGTCGCTGCCGATGAAGAAGGAGAGCATGAAGCTGCCGAGCAGGAAGACCAAATAGCTCCGGCACACGAAGATGATCAGCAGGCCCGCCGCCATGCCCAGCGAGGAGAGCACGAAGAGCGGCTTGCGCCCGATCTTGTCCGCCAGGGATTTGTAGAAGGGCGAGAGCAGCGCGAGCACATAGCCGATCAGACTGATCGTGTTGTGCAGCGCCAGGCCTTCCTCGTATTCATAGCTCTTGCCGAAGACTTTGCCGTTGACGAAAAACTCCGTGATGAAGCTGGAGGTGATGTTCGCGCCGATGTTCGTGGCCAGGTTGTCCAGGATGTCCGTCAGCACGATCACGACCAGCAGCACGGCGAAATAGCCCGCGTACCGTGCCGGCACGCCCCGCTGATCGATGCGATCCTTTCTTTTCATGTTTCAACGCCTCTTTCTTTTCTGACCGTTCCGTTTCCCATGCTGTCCGTTGAATGAGTATCCGGCGGAACGCCCTGCGGCGTTTCGCCGTCGGATGATCGGGGTCCCGGCTGCGGCCTTGATTCAATCGACTCTGTCGCCGTTGCCGTAGACCTCGCAGAAGCGCGCGGAGAAGGAGGGCTCCTGCCCGTGGGCGTACAGGTGCGAGATGTCGCCGACGGCGGCGGCCCGGAAGGACGCGAGGCCCGGACGCCGCTCTTCGGAATAGACCGTCGTCACGGAGCTCGGCGCCATGGCGAGGCCGTGCCAGAGCACCATGGGCGACACGTTCATGAGGCGGCTCATCAGCACGCAGCTGACGCCGAAGTGGCAGAAGAAGGCCAGCGTCTCGCTCCCGGCGCGCTCCACGCGGTAGCACAGCCCGTCGCGGACGTAGCCGTGTGCGGCGAGGACCTGCTCGAACGCGTCGATCACCGCGTCGTAGGCGCTTTTCAGCTCCGCCTCCGCGAAGACGGGGTGCTCGTGCCAGCGCTCGCTGTCCAGGAAGAGGGGGTCCTTCAGCCAGTCCTGCGGGAGCCAGTCCCAGGGAACGGCGCTGAGCTCGCCCCCACAGTCGGGGCGGCGGACGCCGATCGAAAACTCCCGCAGCCAGTCGCACGCCGCGGCGGTCCGGCCCGCCCTCTCCAGCGTCGGCCGCGCCGTCTCCAGCGCCCGGCCCATGGTGGAGACGTAGTATTCCGCGATGTCCATCGGCGCGATGCGCTCGGCCAAAAGCTCCGCCTCGCTCCGCCCGGTCGCCGTCAGGCTGTCCGCGTCGTAGTCCGGATCGCCGTGGCGGATGAAAAGCAGCCGCATATCATGATCGCTTCCTTCATTTCAGGCTCGTTGTCACCAAAAATATAACACAAAGCCGGAGCGCCGTCTACCGTAAACGGCGCCCCATGACGCGGCAGGGCCTATCTGTTCGCCCGCAGGGTGACCGTCGCGCCCCAGCTTTTCAGGACCGTGACGGAGGAAAAGCCGGCTGCCAGCAGCGCTTCCTTTTCGTGCTCCACGGTCAGCGGCGTATCATAGTGGTAAAACGCGTCGTCGGGAAGGCCCTGCTCCGCTTTCAGACGGAGCAGCTCCGCGCGGCAGGCCCGCTCCTCCCGGTCCGAAGCGGCGAAGTAATCCGTCAGGATCAGGAACCCGCCCGGCCGCAGCGCTTTCCGCACCTTCTCATACAAGGGGAGCTTTTCTTCCTTCGTGAAATGATGGAGCGATTCGACCGACACGGCCGCGTCAAAGGCGCGTTCCTCCAGCGGCACGTCGAAATACGAGCCCGCGATCAGCGTCAGCGACTTGTCGGGAAACTTTTTGCGAAGGACCTCGAGCATCCCCGGCGCGAGGTCGATCCCGGTGACCCTGGCCCCGGGGACCGTTTTGAAATAGTACCCCAGCTCCAGACCCGTGCCGCACCCCAGATCCAGGATGTCGGGAGCGGCGCTCTGCGGCAGACAGCCCGCTGTGAAAGGGTAGAACTCCCGCGCCGATTCGATGCTTGTCAGCTGGTGCTCCTCATAGCCGTCTCGCCGGGCGTCAAAAAACGGTCCCATTTTCTCAAGCATACGCTTTGCCTCCGTCAACTGCGATCGGTCATCCTGCAGCTTTATCATATCAAAAACAGGCAGCTTTTCAATAGGAGGAAGGAAAAATGAACGGGCGGAAGCAAACGACCTCCGGTCTGCGCCGAGACAGACCGGAGGTCGGTTTTCGTTTTTTATGCTCAGCGATACTGCCGCGCATGTCTGCGGATGGCGTCGAAGCTCTCCACGCTCAGGTCGTGCTCGATCTTGCAGGCGTCCTCGCGCGCGGTCTCCGGGCTGACGCCCAGACCGATGAGGAGCTCGGTCAGGAGCTTGTGCCGCTCGTACATGCGTTCGGCGATCTCCAGCCCCGGCTCCAGCAGGACGATCATCCCCGCCGGATCGAAGGTGATATACCCGCTCTCCCGCAGGCGCTTGGTGGCATAGCTGACGCTCGGCTTGGTCACGCCCAGCTTGTCCGCCACGTCGATGGAGCGGATGTAGCCGCGCTCTTCCTTGAGCATGAGCATCGCTTCCAGATAGTCTTCCGCCGATTTGTGAATGTTCATCATCATCACCCGCCAATAAAATACCACGAACCTCGGGAAAAAGCAAGGGAAATAAATAAACGAAAGTAAGGCATTGACAACTAAAGTTAAAGATGCTAAACTATGTGCAGGTTAAGAGGCCTTAACCGTTTTTTCACACAGACAGTTAGAGATATTTAATAACGGTATGCGGCCTCAATGGGGAGGTGATATACGATGATGCCCCTGGTATTGGCAGACACGGGCGAGGAGGCCATCATCAAGCGCGTCGGGGGAAGCCCCGAAATGAAAAAGCACCTGGAGGACATGGGCTTCACGGTGGGCGGGGCCGTCACGGTGATGAACACCATCGGCGGCAACCTGATCGTGAAGATCAAGGAATCCCGCGTGGCCGTCAGCCGCGAAATGGCACAAAGAATCATGATATAAAGGGAGAAATGAGGATGAAAACACTCAGAGACGCGAAAGTCGGAGAGACCGTCAAGGTCGTTAAGCTCCACGGCGAGGGCGCGGTCAAGCGCCGCATCATGGACATGGGCATCACCAAGGGTGTGGAGGTCTACGTCCGCAAGCTTGCCCCGCTGGGCGATCCTGTCGAGGTAAATGTGAGAAACTACGAGCTGTCGATCCGCAAGGCGGACGCGGAAATGATCGAGGTGGAATAAGATGGAGAACAAACAACTGCGTATTGCCCTGGCGGGTAACCCGAACAGCGGCAAAACCACTCTGTTCAACAAGCTGACCGGCTCCAACCAGTTCGTCGGCAACTGGCCCGGCGTCACCGTTGAGAAGAAGGAAGGCAAGCTGATCGTCGACAAAGAGGTCGTCCTGACCGACCTGCCCGGCATCTACTCGCTTTCTCCCTATACGCTGGAAGAAGTCGTGGCCCGGAATTACCTCATCGAGGAGAAGCCGGACGCCATCCTGAACATCGTGGACGCCACGAATCTCGAGCGCAACCTCTACCTGACCACCCAGCTCACCGAGCTCGGCATCCCCGTGGTCATCGCGCTGAACATGATGGACCTGGTCGAAAAGGCCGGAGATTCCATCAACGTCAAGGAGCTTTCGAGACAGCTCGGCTGCAAGGTCGTGGAGATCTCCGCGCTCAAGGGCGACGGCGTGGCCGATGCGGCCAAGGCCGCCATCGAGGCGGCGAAGAACGGCAAGACCATCCCGCAGCACAGCTTCTCCGGCCCGGTCGAGCACGCGCTGGCCCACATTGAAGAGGTCACCGTACATAATCTCCCCGAGGAACGGCAACGCTGGTACGCGATCAAGCTCTTTGAGCGCGACGAAAAGGTGCTCGAGCAACTCAAGATCCCCGCCGACGTGCGCGCGCACATCGAGCAGGACATCGCCGCGGCCGAGAAGGAGCTCGATGACGACGCCGAGAGCATCATCACCAACGAGCGTTACGTCTACATCGGCAACATGCTCAAGGGGATATACAAAAAGAAGGGGCAGGGCCAGCTTTCAACCTCCGACAAGATCGACAAGATCGTGACCAACCGCATCCTCGCTCTGCCGATCTTTGTCCTTGTGATGTTCCTTGTCTATGCTCTGGCCATGGGCACCTCGATCGCCGACGGCGGCATCGCCATCGGCACCTTCCTGACCGACACGGCCAACGATGTGCTCGGTGATGCATGGCTCAAAGAAGGTTCGCGGGCGATCCTCGAGGGTTGGGGCGCGGCACCCTGGCTGATCGGTCTGATCTCTGACGGTATCCTCGCAGGCGTCGGCGCGGTGCTGGGCTTCGTGCCGCAGATGCTTGTCCTCTTCCTCATGCTCTGCCTGCTGGAGGACTGCGGCTACATGGCCCGTATCGCCTTCATCATGGACCGGATCTTCCGGCGCTTCGGCCTCTCCGGCAAAAGCTTCATCCCCATGCTGGTGGCCACCGGCTGCGGCATCCCCAGCGTCATGGCCTCCCGCACGATCGAGAATGAGCGTGACCGTCGCATGACGGTCATGACCACGACCTTCATGCCCTGCGGCGCAAAAATGCCGATCATCGGCCTGATCGCGGGCGCGCTCTTCGGC
>JAFRLZ010000078.1 GCA_017430985.1 Oscillospiraceae bacterium | reverse complement strand
GGGCGGTTTGTGTTATCTTATCCATAGCGAATAGGGTGCCTGCCTTTCGGTTTTGTCTGGACAACTCAACCATAATACAGGCCGCTCCTATTCGCTATTCTTTTTTTCTCCTACTGTCACACATCATTGTAAACCCTACAGGAGCCCTTTTCGCGTTCTGTGCACAAGTGTTGATTTTCCGCCCGCAAAAGCATATAATAATATCTCAAAGCTCTTTTTCGGAGGCGGGGAAAATGGATCAGAGCGGTTGGCAGGAAGCCCAGGAGCAGTACAAAAAAGCGCTCAAGCAGGCGCAGAAATATTACAAGAGCTCCGTCAGCGCCGGGCGCTATCCCTATCCTCCCGTGCTCGACGAGCTCTTCGACGAGCAGGCGGCCGTCAGCCGCATGGAGCTCGGCCTCATCGACATCCCGACGGAGCGCATCGTCGGCACCAAGGCGCCCGGGCGGCGCGCCGCCTTTGCGGGAAACTTCATGCCCCTGCTGCCGTCGGACTCGGAGTTCGGCCAGAAGTGGATCAGCCTCTGCGCCGCGCATCTGAGCGAGGGGATCCACGATCCCGTGCGCTGCTACGAGTACATGGGGCGCTTCTATGTGCTCGAGGGCAACAAGCGCGTGAGCGTGCTCAAGAGCTATGACAACCCCAGCGTCTCCGCCGTCGTCACGCGGATCATCCCGCCTCTGACGGACGATCCCGAGACGCAGGCCTATTATGAATTCATGCGCTTTTACGAGCTCAGCGGGCTCTACACTGTCATGTTCAGCCAGCCGGACGGCTACAGGAAGCTGCAGGCCGCTCTGGGGCTGGAGCCAGACCACGTCTGGACCGGCGAGGAGCGCAAGCGCTTTTCCAGCGGCTTCTCCCGCCTGCGGGACGCGCTGGCCCTCAGCGGCGTGCGCACCGGGCTCTCGGCCAGCGAGGTGCTGCTGGCCTGGCTGCGCGTGTATCATTTCTCCGAGATCTTCGAGCGCTCCGCCCAGGAACTGGCGAAGGAGCTCAAAAGCCTCCACACGGAGATGGAAAGCGTGGCGCACGACCGTCCGATCTCCGTCAGCACCGAGCCGCCCGCGCCGGACAAAAACGTCGTGTCGCGCCTGTTGGGCAGCGTGATCGAGCCGCATCTGACGGCGGCCTTCATCTATACGCAGCCGCCCGAGGCCAGCCGCTGGATCGCGGGGCATGAGCTCGGCCGGCGCGAGCTGGAGGAGCGGCTGGGCGATCGCGTGACGACGCGCGCGTATCTCTGCGACGGCGCAGGCGCGGGCGAGACCATGGAGAAGGCGATCGAAGAGGGCGCGCAGGTGATCTTCGCCGTAACGCCGCCCCTGGTCGACGCCTGCTGCCGGGTCGCGGCGCGGCACCCGCAGGTGAAAATCCTGGTCTGCGCGCTGTCGCTGCCCTATCCCGGCGTGCGCACCTATTACAGCCGCACTTACGAGACGAAATTCCTCTCCGGCGTCATCGCCGGTGCTATGGCGGACAACAACGAGGTCGGCATCGTGGCGGACTATCCGATTTATGGCGTGCCTGCGGCGATCAACGCCTTCGCGCTCGGCGCGCGCTCGGTCAACCCGCGGGTGCACGTCCGCCTGCGCTGGAGCTGCCTGGAGGACGATCCCGCCGAGGCGCTGCGGCGGGAGGGCGTCCGCGTCATATCCAAGCCGGAGGGCGTGGCGCGCCCGGTGCATACCCGCGACTGGAGCCTGTATATGACGAAGGATGGCGTCGTCACGCCGCTGGCCGCCCCGGTGTGGAACTGGGGCAGCTTCTACGAGCTGGTCGTCGGCGGCATTCTCAACGGCGCCTGGGGCACCGCCGCGCACGAGAGCTACGAGGCCGTCAACTACTGGTGGGGCCTCGGCAGCGGCGTGCTGGACATGAAGACCGGGGACAGCCTGCCCGACAGTCTGCGCGCCCTGGCGCGCACGCTGCGGCGCGATCTGGCCGAAGGAACGCTGGAGCCCTTCCGCCGCCCGCTGCGCGGGCAGGACGGGCTGCTGCGAGTGGACGGGACGCTCGGCCTGACGGCGCGGGAGATCATGACCATGGACTGGCTCTGCGCCGAGGTCGACGGACGGATCCCCCGCTTCGAGGAGCTCCGCCCGGCCTCGCGCGATCTTGTGCGGACGCTGGGGATCTACCGCGACGAGCTGCCTCCGGAGAAGGAGGCGACGCAGCTGTGAAGCTCCTGCTCATCTCCGACGAGGAGAGCCCGTACTACTGGGAACACTTCAAGCGCGGCAGGCTGGACGATATCGATCTCATCCTCTCCTGCGGCGATCTCAAGAGCGATTATCTGAGCTTCCTCGTCACCATGGGCCGCGCCCCCGTGCTGTATGTGCACGGCAACCACGACACGGGCTATGCGAAGTTCCCGCCCGAGGGCTGCGACTGCGTGGACGGCGACCTGGTGACGGTCAAGGGCCTGCGCATCCTCGGCCTCGGCGGCAGCGTGCTGTATAACGGCGGCGAGCATCAGTACACCGAAAAGCAGATGCGCCGCCGCGTCCGCCGCCTGCGCGGAAAGATCCGGCGCAGCGGCGGGGTGGACATCCTGCTGACCCACGCGCCGGCGCGCGGTCTCGGCGACGAGGACGATCCCGCGCACCGCGGCTTCGAGGTCTTTACGGAGCTGTTGGACGAGCTGCAGCCGCGGTATCACGTCCACGGCCACGTCCATCTGCGCTACGGCGGCAACCGCGAGCGCGTGATCGCGCACGGCTCCACCGAGATCATCAACGCCTGCGGCTACTACATACTGGAGATCTGAACATGTTTGAAAAGCTCAGACAGATCACAAAGCAATATGAAGAACTGCTCGGCCGCCTGGAGCAGCCGGAGACCTACGGGGACCCGGCCCTCTATGCCAAAACGGAGAAGCAGGCCCGTCAGCTCGCCCCTCTGGCGGAAGCCTACGCCGCCTGGGAGCGGACCTGCGGGGAGGAGAAGCAGGCCGAGGACATGCTCGCCGATCCGGAGATGAAGGAGCTGGCGCAGGAGGAGCTCGCCGCGGCCAGAGCCGCGCGCGGAGAGCTGGAGCAGAAGCTCCGCATCCTGCTGCTGCCGAAGGATCCCAACGATGAGAAAAACGTCATCCTCGAGATCCGCGGCGGCGTCGGCGGGGAGGAGGGCATGCTCTTCGCGGCCGATCTCTTCCGCATGTATTCGCTTTACGCGGACAAGCGCGGCTGGAAGCTCGAAGTCGTGGGCGTCAGCGAGACGGAGCTCGGCGGCTTCAAGGAGATCAGCGCCATCGTCGAGGGCGAGGGCGCCTGGTCGCGCCTCAAGTTCGAGGCGGGCACGCACCGCGTGCAGCGCGTGCCGGTGACGGAGTCGGGCGGGCGCATCCACACGAGCGCCGCGACCGTGGCCGTGCTGCCCGAGGTGGGCGAGGTGGATTTCAAGCTCGACATGAACGAGGTGAAGATCGACACCTACCGCTCCTCCGGCGCGGGCGGCCAGCACGTCAACAAGACCGAGAGCGCCATCCGCGTCACGCACCTGCCCACGGGCATGGTGGTGGAGTGTCAGGACGAGCGCAGCCAGTACAAGAACAAGGACCGCGCCCTGCAGATCCTGCGCGCGCGGCTGTACGAGGCCGAGCAGGAGAAGCAGCGCAGCGCCCTGGCGGCCGAGCGCAAGAGTCAGGTCGGCTCCGGCGACCGCAGCGAGCGCGTGCGGACCTACAATTTTCCGCAGAACCGCGTGACAGACCACCGCCTGACCGGGGACGTCAAGAACTTCAACCTCAGCGCCGTGATGGCCGGCGAGCTGGACGAGCTGATCGACGCGCTCGTCACCGCCGATCAGGCGGAGAAGCTGAAAGCGCAGAGCGAGCAATGAAGACAGAAAAGCTGACAACCGAGATCGCGCGAGCCGCGGAACTCCTGCGCGGCGGCGGGCTCGTCGCCGTCCCGACAGAGACGGTATACGGCCTGGCCTGCGACGGATTGAACGAAGCGGCCGTGGAGCGCATCTACGAGGTCAAGGGCCGCCCGCCGGTTAAGCCCCTGTCCCTGATGGTGCCGGGGCCCGAGGCGATGGCGCGCTGCTGCGCGGACGTGCCCGAGGCGGCGTATCGCCTTGCGGAGCGCTTCTGGCCGGGGCCGCTGACGCTCGTCTTGAAAGCAAAGCCGGAGATCCCCGCCATCGTGCGCGCGGGAGGCGGCACCGTCGGCCTGCGCTGTCCGGACCACCCCCTGACGCTCGCGCTGCTGCGGGAGACCGGGCTGCCCTTTGCCGCGCCCTCCGCCAACCCCTCCGGCGCGCCGAGCCCGAAAACGGCGCAGGAGGTCCTGGCTTATTTTGACGGGGAGATCGAGGCGGTGCTCGACGGCGGGGCCTGCGAGCTCGGCAAAGAGTCGACGCTGATCTCTCTGGCCGAGACGCCCTTCCGCGTGCTGCGGCAGGGCGCGCTGCCGGCGGAGGAGATCGCGGACGCGCTGGTCGACGGCATGACGCTCATCGGCATCACCGGCGGCAGCGGCAGCGGAAAGACCACGGTGCTGCGCCTGCTCGAGCGGCAGGGTGCGCTGGTGATCGACTGCGACGCGCTCTATCATGAGCTGCTGGAGACGGAACGGAGCCTGCTCGACGAGCTCGACGCCGCCTTCCCCGGCGCGGTGCGCGAGGGGCAGCTCGACCGCAAGCGCCTCGCCGCGCGTGTTTTTTCCGACCCGGAGGCGCTCGCACGGCTCAACGCCATCGCGCACCGCCATGTGTCGGACGCCGTGCAGGCGCGGCTGCGCGCACACGCCATGGCGGGCGGGAAGCTCGCGGCGGTCGACGCCATTGAGCTGATCTCCAGCGGCTTGGCCGGGCGCTGCACGCGGACGCTGGCCGTCACCGCGCCGCGGGAGACGCGCCTGAAGCGGATCATGGCGCGCGACGGGCTCAGCCGCGCCGAAGCCGAGCTGCGGATCGACGCGCAGCATGACGACAGTTATTTCAGCGAACGCTGCTCCGCCGTTTTGCATAACGACGGCAGCGAAGCGGAGCTGACAGAACAATTTGATCGATGGATGAAGGAGACAGGACTATGGACGAACTAAGACAGAAACTTTTCTACGAGCAGAAAAACGGCTACGACCTGATCGACACCGCCGAACGTCTGGCGGTGGAGGACTACTGCCGCGGCTACATGGCTTTTCTGAACGAGGCGCGCATGGAGCGGGAGGCGGTCGCGAAGGCCGCCGCACTGGCCGAGGAGCGCGGTTTCGTGCCCTTTGAAGCGGGCATGGAACTGAAGCCCGGCATGAAAGTCTACCAGAGCAACCGAGGCAAGTCGCTGCATCTGGCCGTCATCGGCGAAAAGCCGCTGAGCGAGGGCGCCGTTATCGCGGGCGCGCATATCGATTCCCCGCGCGTCGATCTCAAGCAGGTCGCGCTGTACGAGCAGGACGAGATGGCCTACTTCAAGACGCACTACTACGGCGGGATCAAGAAATACCAGTGGGTCGCCATCCCGCTGGAGCTGCACGGCGCGGTCGCGCTCAAGAGCGGCGAGGTGATCGACGTGGTCATCGGCCGCGAGAAGGACGAGCCGCGTTTCGTCATCACCGACCTGCTGCCGCATCTGTCTCAGGATCAGATGAAGAAGACCATGGCCGAGGGGATCACGGGCGAGGGCCTCAACATCCTGATCGGCTCCGCACCCTACGCCGACGAGGGCAAGGACCGCGTGAAGCTGGCTGTGCTGAGCATCCTCAACGACATGTACGGCATCACCGAGGAGGATTTCCTCTCCGCGGAGCTGGCCGCCGTGCCCGCCTTCGACGTGACCGAGATCGGCCTCGACCGCTCTTTCATCGGCGGCTACGGACAGGACGACCGCGTCTGCGCCTACGCCGAGCTGAAAGCCCTGTTTGATATCGAGACGCCGTCGCGCACCTGCGTCTGCATCCTGGCGGACAAGGAGGAGATCGGCTCCGAGGGCGTGACGGGCATGCAGTCGAAGGCCTTCGACTGTTTCATGGAGGACCTGTGCGAGAGCCAGGGCGTCGCGCTGCGCCGCTGCTATGAAAAGAGCTTCTGCCTGTCGGCCGACGTCTGCAACGCCTTCGACCCGCTCTATCCCGAGGTGAGCGAGAAGCGCAGCGACGCGAAGATCAACTACGGCGTCGGCATCTGCAAGTTCACCGGCGTCCGCGGCAAGGCCGGCTCGAGCGACGCCTCGGCCGAGCTCGTGGCCTATCTGCGCCGCATCTTCGAGCGCGAGGGCGTGGTGTGGCAGATGGCGGAGCTCGGCAAGGTCGATCAGGGCGGCGGCGGCACGATCGCCCGCTTCATGTCCAAGCGCAACATCGACACCATCGACGCCGGCACGCCCGTTCTGAGCATGCACGCGCCCTTCGAGGTCACGAGCAAGCTCGACTGCTACATGACCTACAAGGCCGTCCTCGCCGCGTACAAGGACCGGTAAAGCCGGATTTGCAAAAAGGCCGCCCAAAAGCGGCCTTTTTGCTTCACGGTCTGTCATTCCGCGGCCGGCGTTCCCGCCGGCGCGGGGATCCGCTTTTTCCCGAAAGAGAAACGGATTGCCGAGGCTCCTGCGGAGCCTCGCAATGACAGGATCGGAGAACAGAAAAAGAAGATTTTTCTTCTTGACATTCCCGGCACAGGTCATTATAATAAAAAAGCTGTTTCGGGGTGTAGCGCAGATGGTAGCGCGCTTGGTTCGGGACCAAGAGGCCCGGAGTTCAAATCTCCGCACTCCGACCAGAAAGAACAGAGGGTCAAACGACCCTCTGTTCTTTTTGCCATAGCGAGGCATGGCTTTCGGGCCTCTTCCGAACCAAGCGGAGCTTGGTTTGGGAAAAGCGGCGCTGCGCCGCCGGGGGCGGAAACAGCAGCGCCGGTTTTACCGCAGCGGTCGAAAAACCGGAGGGAAAGCGTAAGCCCGAACGGTTTTCCGGGTACCGCAAGGCGGCGCGAAGCGAAGAGGCCCGGGGTTCAAATCTCCGCACTCCGACCCAAAAGAACAGGGAGCCGGTCGGCTCCCTGTTCTTTCTCGTATGAGCATGTTTACCCGCCGTACTCGCAGAGCGCGCCGAAGTCGAAATCGGCGATGCTGAGGATTTGGCAGGAGCCGTCGAGCGCCTCGTAAACATACACCAGCTTGTAGCTCGGCACGGCGTCGGGATAGACGACGCGCGCCTGGCACAGGAAGGCGTGGTTGGTGCCTGCGACGACCTGGCGGCCGAGATAGACCAGCGGCGTGTAGTCGACGCCGACAAGGCCATCCAGCGCCTTGTCGAACACGGCCTGGAGCTCCGGCGTGACCGTCGGATCATCCGCGGCGGTCCAGCCGCCGACCATGGCTTCGCCGCCGCCCAACAGATGCGACGGAACGTTTTCGCCCTCGGGATCATAGCGGTCGTCGGGCTCGCCCCGGTCTTTCTGCCCGCAGGCGGTCAAGGAGCAGACGACGGCGAAAACAAGGAGCAGGCAAAGCAGTTGTTTCATGTTTGTTCGATCCTTTCGATTATGATGTTCGCTTTTTTTATTACGGCGGCGCGGGTGAAATGTTCCCGCGCTATTTTGCTGCCCCGGCGCATAGACTGCCGGGAGGGGGCGATGGAATGAGAAGGAGGCGCATACTGCTCGCGCTGGCCGGGCTGCTGTTGCTGCTGCGTCTGCTGCTGCCGTCGACGGCGCGGAGCTGCGCCGAGGCGCTGCGCGCCGCGCTCATCGGCGGAGATTGGGAGCGTGTGGAAACGCTGGGGCGCAGCGTGACAGAGGAGCGGCCGTGAGACCCCGCCTGCGTGTCGACGCGGCAAGTCTGCTTGTCCTTGCGTTCTTTGTCTACTTCTCCGAGGGGCGTTTCCTTGCGGCGCTGCTCCCGGCAGTCGCGGCGCATGAGGCGGGGCACCTGCTGGCGCTGAAGCTCCTCGGACGGCGCGTGCGGGGGATCGCACTGGAGCCGACCGGCCTGCGCATCGACTGCGCGGGCGCGGCCGATCCGCGCGGGGAGGCCTTAGCGGCGCTCGCGGGACCCGCGGCGGGGCTGTGCTGGGCCTGGGCGGCCTCGCGCCTCGGCGCGCGGCTCGAGAGCGAGACCCTGCTGCTCTCGGCCGGGCTGAGCCTGCTGCTGTCGCTTTTCAATCTCCTGCCCGCGCCGCCGCTCGACGGCGGACTGGCCGTGTCGGCGCTCTGCTCGCTCCGGCCGGGCGGGGAAAGAGGGGAGCGCCTCGCAAGGCTGCTTGCGCTGCTCAGCGCGGTCCTGCTCACGCTCGCGGGGATGTGGCTCGCGTTGCGCGGCCGCGGCGCTGCGGCGCTGCTCGCGGGGGCGCTCCTCCTGATCGGAAATTTCAGAAACGCAGGAGCATCCGGATATGCGGGATGCCGTCCTCGAGGAATTCTTCGGAAGCCTGCCGGAAACCGAGCTTCTCATAGAGCCCGCGCGCATAGACCTGCGCCTCAACGGAAATGACGTCCGCGCCGAAGACCTCCCGCGCGATGCGGACGCCCTCGCGCATCAGCTGAGTCGCCAGCCCCTGCCGCCGCCGGAGCGAGATCACACGCCCGATGGCGACCTCTTCGTCGTAGACGCCGCGGTCCATCACGCGCAGATAGGCCGCGATCCCGTCGTCATCCGAGAGCCAGGCGTGGACGGCGGCCTGATCCTTGTCGTCGATGTCCTGATAGGCGCATGCCTGCTCGACGACGAAGACCGCCATGCGCAGGCGCAGGATCTCGTACAGCTCTTCGAGCGTGAGCTCGTCAAAGCGTTTAACGGTGAGCGTCACAGCAATTCCTCCATTCGGTGGATCACGCGGTCGCCTGGGCGGACGAGACCGTAGCTGTCGAACAAAACGGCGTCCACGCCGCAGCTTCGCGCGACGGCGAGGTCGGTCTCCGGGTCGTTGCCGACAAAGAGGCAGTCTTCGCGCCGCAGCTCCTGCTCGCGGAGCAGCGCTTCGAGAAAGGTGGGCTCTGGCTTGGCCGCGCCGAAGTCGGAGGAGAGGTACACGGCGTCGAAGCAACCGGCGAGACCGAGCAGCTCCAGCTCCGGCACGGTGAAAACGCGCTGCGCGTTGGACAGCAGATAAACCCCGCAGCCGCGCTCACGCAGCGCGGCGAGCGTCCTTTTTACGCCGGGGTAGAGCCGCAGCTTTTTCATCGACAGGGCGCGGAACGCGGAGGCGATCATGGCCGTCCAGTTATCCATCGCGTCCTCTTTCGGCGCGAGCGCCGCGGCGTGACGGCGAGGCGCTTCCTCATAGAGCCGTTGGAAAACGCGCGTCAACTCGATCTCGGGGCGCGCAAAACCGGTTTTTGCCCGCAGCAGCTCGGTCTCCCCGCGGCAGAGGCGCAGGTATTTTTCCCGCAGCGCGCGGGGCGAATAGTCAGCGCCGCAGCGCGCGTAGAGCTCGGCCATGCGCCGCCAGAAGAGGGGAGAGCCCTCGTCGGTGCGGATATCCACGAGCGTGCCGTAGAGATCGAAAATGAAATTGCGATACTGTTTTTCCATGGGCGGCACTCCTTTTGTGTTATTATACCGGAAAGCTTTACCGATGTAAAGCGGCGCGGGGATTGAAAATGAACGGGGGATGGGTTAAAATAGACAAAAACCTGTTGGGAGAACGACGATGGACAAACGACTGCGGCGCATCCTGCCGCGTGTGCAGAAGCCCGCCCGCTATACCGGCGGCGAGGTCAATCAGATCCTCAAGGACAAGACGGCGGTAGACCTCCGGCTGGCCTTCTGCTTCCCGGATACCTACGAGATCGGCATGTCCAATCTCGGCATGAGCATCCTTTATCACACGATGAACAGTCTGCCCTTCGTCTGGTGTGAGCGCTGCTTCGCCCCCTGGGGCGACATGTACGCCGAGATGAAGCGCGAGGGCGTGCCCCTCTATGCGCTCGAGAGCGGCGACCCGCTCTCGGACTTCGACGCGCTGGCCTTCTCCATCGGTTACGAGATGGCCTACACCACGGTCCTGGACATGCTCGACATGGCGGGGCTGCCGCTGCGCACGGCCGACCGGCCGGACCTGCTGCCGCTGGTCTTCGCCGGCGGCACCGCGGCGGTCAACGCAGAGCCCATGGCGCCCTTCATCGATCTCTTCGTCGTGGGCGAAGGGGAGGAGATGAACAACGAGCTGCTGACCCTGCTGCGCGAGGCCAAGCTCGGCGGCTGGCAGAAGCGCGAATTCCTTGCTCGCGCCGCGCAGATCCCGGGCGTATACGTCCCCTCGCTCTACGAGATCAGCTATCACGAGGACGGCACGGTCGCGGCTATCACGCCGCGCGACGGCGCGCCGGAAAAGGTCGTCAAGCGCATCGTCGAGGATCTCGACGCCGCGCCCTATCCCACAAAGCCCATCGTGCCCTCCACCGAGGTCGTGCATGACCGCGTGAGCCTCGAGCTGTTCCGCGGCTGTGTGCGCGGCTGCCGCTTCTGCCAGGCGGGCTACGTCTATCGCCCGATCCGCGCCAAAAAGCCGGAGACGCTGATCCGACAGGGGATCGAGACGCTCAAAAACACCGGCTATCAGGACGTGACGCTCCTGAGCCTTTCAACGAGCGACTACCGCCCGCTGCCGGAGCTCTGCGACGGGCTGCTGGACTACTGCGAGCCGCGGAGCATCGGCCTGTCTCTGCCCTCGCTTCGCGCGGACAACTTCTCCATGGAGATTATGGAAAAGCTGCAGAAGGTGCGCAAAAGCGGGCTGACCTTCGCCGTCGAGGGCGGCAGTCAGCGCCTGCGCGACGCGATCAACAAGAACGTCACGGAGGAAGATCTCCTCAACACCTGCCGCATCGCCTTTGCCGGCGGCTGGAACAGCGTGAAGCTCTACTACATGCTCGGCCTGCCGACCGAGACGGACGAGGATATCGTCGGCATCGCCAAGATGGCCGACGCGGTGCTGCACTGCTGGCGGCTCTATGCGAAGAACAAGAACCGCGGCGTGAAGATCACGATCTCCACCTCCTGCTTCATCCCAAAGCCTCACAGCCCCTTCCAATGGGAGGCGCAGATCAGCATTGAGGAATACCTGCGGCGCGTCAATCTGCTCCGCTCGTCCATCACGGCGCGCAACGTCACCTACAACTGGCACGACGCGGAGACGAGCCTCATCGAGGCCGTGCTCTCGCGCGGCGACCGGCGCGTGGCCGACGCGATCGAGGCCGTCTGGCGCGACGGCGGGCGGCTCGACGCCTGGACGGACTATTTCTCCTTTGAACGCTGGATGAAGGCCTTCGCCGCGACCGGGATCGACCCGGCCTTCTACGCCGGGCGCGAGCGGCCCTCGGACGAGCTGCTGCCATGGGACATGATCGACGTCGGCGTGCGCAAGGCGCACCTCGTGCGCGAGCGCGAGCGGGCGTACCGGAGCGAGCTGACGCCTGACTGCCGCCATCAATGCGCGGCCTGCGGCGCGGCGAAGCTCCTGCACGGGAGGAACTGCGATGAATGACCTGAACACGAAGCTGCGCCTGCGCTTTGAGAAGACCGGGCGGGCGGTATATATCTCCCACCTCGATCTGATGCAGACCATGCAGCGCGCGTTTTCGCGCGCGGGCTACAGCCTCAAATACTCCGAAGGCTATAACCCCCATCCGCAGATCGCCATCGCGCTGCCGCTCTCGGTGGGCGCGGCGAGCCTCTGCGAGCTGATGGATTTCCGGCTCGCGGAGGCGGCGGAGCTCGCGGAGATGCCCGAAAAGCTCACGGCGGCGCTGCCGGAGGGCGTGACCGTCACGGCGGTCTGGGAGGCCGGGCGCAAGTGCGCGCAGATCAAATGGCTGCGTATCGAAGGACTGTTTGAATACGACGAGCGGGACGCGGCCGAAATGGCCGCGGCGCTGACCGCCTTTTTCGCGCGGGAAAGCGTCGTGATCGAGAAAAAGACCAAGCGCGGCGTCGGGCAGACGGACATCCGCCCGGCCATCCGCGAGATCGCCTTCGCCCCGTCCGCGGAGGGCGTGCGCGTCGAGGCCCTGATCTCCGCGCAGGAGCCGACGCTCAACCCCGAGCTCCTGGCTGAAGCGCTGCGCCAGCTCGCCCCGGCGCTCGCGCCGGATTTCGCCGCGTTCACGCGCATCGAGACCTTTGACGAAAGCATGGAGGTGTTCCGATGACTTTCCGTGAGCTGACGCGCAAAAAGAAGAAGCTGTCCCAGGAGGAATGCGCCGCTCTGCTGCATACGGAAAAGCGCGGCGTGCTGTCGGTCCTGGGCGACGGAGGCTATCCCTACGGCACGCCGATCAATCACTGGTACGACGAGGCCGGGGGCGTCCTCTACTTCCATTGCGGCCGGGTCGGCCACCGGCTCGACGCGCTGCGCGCCTGCGACAAGGCGTCCTTCTGCTGCGTCGGGACGCCCGAGGACGTCGAGGGCAGCTGGGCCAAGCGCGTCAGGAGCGTCGTGGCCTTCGGTCGCGTGGAGATCATCGACGACCGCGACAAAGTGGTTGACATAACAACAAAACTCTGCCATAAGTTCACCGACGACGAGGCTTATATCGCCCGGGAGCTGGAAGGCTTCGCGCCCGCGACGCTGCTGCTCGCGCTGCATATCGAGCATCTGTGCGGAAAAGTTGTGGTCGAGCAGTAAAAAAACGAAAAAAGCCCTTGCAATCCGGAAAAAACTATGGTACTATACCATAGCTTGTGCAAAGGGTTTGCACGGAACATCAGGCGGTCCGCTGTCGCGGGATCATGGATCTCCTCCGATATGAACGTCTTTACGAAAGAAGGATCGGAATATGGATCTGGTCAAAATCCTCAGCGAGCAGTACACGAAGCCCGAGCTGCCCGAAATGAACGTCGGCGACACCGTGCGTGTCCTCGTCCGCGTCAAGGAAGGCAACCGCGAGCGTACGCAGGCTTTCGAGGGCACCATCATCGCCAAGAAGCACGGCGGCATCAACGAGACCATCACCGTGCGCCGCATCTCCTACGGCGTCGGCTGCGAGAAGGTCTTCCCCGTGCACTCTCCCTCCATCGTCTCCGTCACCACCGTCCGCCGCGGCAAGGTCCGCCGGGCGAAGCTCTACTACCTGCGCGACCGCGTGGGCAAGAAGGCGAAGGTCAAGGAGCGCCTGTAAGTCTTGCCAGAGAAAAAGAGACCGGCAACCGCCGGTCTCTTTTTCTTGTTCATAGGAGAGGGGGCGCCGACCGCCGCGGGCGGCGGGCCGTTCCCGCAATTCCGCTGTTGCTTTTGCACCGGTTTCTGGTGTATAATACAATGAAATCCTGTGTGCAGGAGGCTGTTATGAGAAAAATGAAGCCTGAAAAGCCCGCGGTGAAGGACGAAAAGAAAAAGCCGACGCTGCGGAGCGAGATATACGACTGGGTGCAGAGCATGATCACCGCGCTGATGATCTGCGTGGTCGTTCTGCTGTTTTTCGTGCGCGTTATCGACGTCAACGGCAGTTCCATGAACCCCACGCTTTTCGACGGCAACAAGATGCTCGTCTCCGATCTGTTCTACAAGCCCAAGGCCGGGGACGTCGTCATTTTCAAAAAGAGCGAGTATGACCCGGACAAGGCGCTCGTCAAGCGAGTCGTCGCCGTCGGCGGGCAGACCGTGAACATCGACTTCGAGACCGGGATCGTCTATGTCGACGGCGAGCCGCTCGAGGAGGACTATACGGCGGACCTGACCTTCAACAAGCTGGACTTCATGGGTCCGTGGCGCGTGCCGGAGGGCAGCGTGTTCGTTATGGGCGACAATCGCAACGCCTCCACCGACAGCCGCGACAAGCGGATCGGGAACGTGGACGAACGGCTCATCGTCGGCCGCGCCTATCTGGTGATCTATCCGGTCGGCGAGCTGAGGTGGATCCGCTGATGGGGGACTATGAACAGCTGAACATCCAGTGGTATCCCGGGCATATGACCAAGGCGCGCCGGATGATCGAAGAGAACATCCGTCAGGTCGACGCAGTGTGCGAGCTGCTCGACGCGCGCATCCCGCGCGCCAGCCGCAACCCCGATATCGACGCGATCGCCGCCGGCAAGCCCCGGCTCGTCATCCTCAACCGCGCCGATCTGGCAGACCCGGCCGTGACCGCGCGTTGGAAGCGGTTTTTTGAGGCGCAGGGCCTGGCTGTGCTGGAGACGGACGCCCGCGGCGGCCGCGGCGTGAAGGACTTCGCGCCGGCCCTGGAGAGCCTGCTGCGCGGCAAGCGTCTGGAATACGAAGCCAAGGGCCAGGTCGGGCGCAGTCTGCGCGCGATGATCCTCGGCATCCCCAACGTGGGCAAATCCACGCTTATCAACAAGGTGGCCGGGCGCAAAGCCGCCGCGGCGGGCGATAAGCCCGGCATCACAAGAGGCAAGCAGTGGATCCGCGTGAACGCGGGCCTGGAGCTCCTCGACACGCCGGGCATCCTCTGGCCCAAGTTCGAGGATCCGGAGATCGGAGAGCTGCTGGCCGTCACCAACGCCGTCAAGGCCGAGATCCTCGACCGGGAGACCCTGGGCGCGAATTTCATGCTGCGCCTGCGAAAGATGTACCCCGGGGCGATCGAGGAGCGTTACCGCTTTACGCCGGACCCCGAAGCGAACGGCTTCGAGCTGCTGGAGCAGGCGGCGAGGAAGCGCGGCTTTCTCGTCTCCGGAGGAGAGGCGGATATCGAGCGGATGGCCATCACGCTGCTCAACGAGTATCACGAGGGAAAGCTGGGGCGGCTGAGCCTGGAGGAGCCGGACGATGGATCTGTGGCAGATCGAGCGTGAGATCTACGACAGCGGCGTGAAGCTGCTGTGCGGCGTGGACGAAGCCGGGCGCGGTCCGTTGGCCGGGCCCGTGTGCGCCGCCGCCGTGCGCCTGCCGCGCGGGCTCGTGATCGAGGGTCTGGACGACTCGAAGAAGCTCACGGAAAAAATGCGCGAGGCGCTGCTTGACCGCATCCGCGGCGAAGCCGAGAGCTTTGGGATCGCCTTCGCCTCCGTGGAGGAGATCGAGGAGCTGAACATCCTCGGCGCCACGATGCTCGCCATGAACCGTGCGATCGCGCAGCTGAGCCCCGCGCCGGAGCTGGCGCTGATCGACGGGAACCGGAACAAGGGGATCGCCGTACCGTCGCGCTGCATCGTCAAGGGTGACGCGCGCTGCGCGGACATCGCCGCGGCCTCGATCCTCGCCAAGGTGACGAGGGACCGTCTGATGCTGCAGCTGGCGGAGGAGTATCCGCAGTACGGCTTCGAGCGGCATAAGGGCTACGGCACGGCGGCGCACTATGCGGCGCTGCGCGAATACGGCCCGTCGCCGGTCCACCGGCCGAGTTTTCTGAGGAAGATGCACTGATGTCGGAAAAGGAAAAGAGCCTCGGCGTCTGGGGCGAGGAGCAGGCCGCGCGCTATCTGCGCCGGCACGGCTGGCGCATCGCGGCGCGCAACTTCTCGGTCCGTCAGGGCGAGGTGGATCTGATCGCCGAAAAGGGCGGCGTGCTCGCCTTCGTTGAGGTCAAGCTCCGCAGGGACGACGCCTTTGCCGAGGCGCGGGAGTTCGTGACTGCGGCCAAGCAGCGGCGGATCATGACCGCCGCCTCGCTGTTTCTGGCCTCGAATGAAACGGACGCGCAGCCCCGCTTCGATGTGATCGAGGTCTACGCGCCGGCGGGGGAGAAGACGATCTTCCCGAAGATCGTGCATATCGAAAACGCGTTTATGTAATTCGGAGCCGAAGCTCCGAACAGATCAGCATGTTCCGCGGGGACAGAAGGTCGAGCAATACGTTTCGCCCTTGCTGGCGGCCTTTTCGTTCTGCACGCTGATGCGCGCCGCGCTGCAGCGGCAGTCGATGGTGTTGTACTTGCAGCTCACGACGTCGCAGCCGACGCCGGGCAGGATGTCGCCGCGCTTTTTTTCGGACATGTGCGTGTCCTCCTTTCCGATCTTTGCATCGGTAGTATTTGATCACTACGACAGGATTATTCACAGATGGCTCTTTATGCGATCGGCGACACGCATCTGTCGCTTTCCACAGACAAGTCCATGGAGGCCTTCGGAGAAGGCTGGGCCAATTATGTCGAGCGGCTGCGCGAGGGCTTTTCCGCCCTCGGGGAGCGGGATCTGTGCGTCCTGTGCGGCGATCTGAGCTGGGGCATGAGCCTTGAGGACGCGCGCGAGGACTTTCAATTTCTCGCCTCGCTGCCGGGGAAAAAGCTGATCGTCAAGGGAAACCATGACTACTGGTTTAGCACCGCCGCCAAAGCGAAGAAGTTTTTTGACGCCAACGCCATGGAGGGCTTCGAGATCCTCCACAACAACTGCTTTTTCTACGAAGACTGGGCCCTGTGCGGCACGCGCGGCTGGTTTTACGAGGAGGAGCGCGGCGACGGGCACGACAGGAAGATCATGCTGCGCGAGATCGGTCGGCTCGAGACCTCGCTCAAGGCCGCTGGCGGACGGGAAAAGCTCGTCTTCCTCCACTATCCGCCCCTTTTCCAGCGCTACGAGTGCCCGGAGATCCTGGAGCTCTTCGAGCGTTACGGCGTCAGGCGCTGCTATTACGGGCACATCCACGGGAAGGGCGTGCACCTCGCCTTCAACGGCGAGCGCGGCGGCACGCTCTACCGGCTCGTCTCCGCCGACGCCGTGGGCTTCGCCCCGGTGAAGGTGCTGGACTGAGGAAATGATTGAAAAATGTAGGTTTGTCAATGATGTGTTACACATCAGGAAAAGAAGAAAGGACCTGTTTAGGCGAGCGCCAGCCGAGGGGACGCATAGGGAAGTCGTTGTATTTGTATTGCCAGACAGCAAGTTGTTTTTGGAAGTCCTCGAAGG
>JAFRLZ010000077.1 GCA_017430985.1 Oscillospiraceae bacterium | reverse complement strand
TCATGCCCTTGCCCCAGATGTGGCAGATGATGACCACACCGATCGCTTCCAGCGCGATCCCCCAGTTGGAAGTGCAGTTGTTGATGGCGGAGGGAGCAAGGTTCAGGCCGATGGCGATGATGATCGGGCCGGTCACGACGGGCGGGAAGTAGCGCATGACGTTCTTCGAGCCGAAGGCCTTGCAGATCAGGGAGAGCACGAGGTACAGGAGACCCGCGCAGGCGACGCCGACGCAGGCGTAGGGCAGAGACTCGGCCTGAGACAGCCCGAGCTCGGCGCCGGAGGCGACGACGGAGAAGTAGCCGCCGAGGAAGGCGAAGGAGGAGCCGAGGAACACGGGGACCTTCCGGCCGGTGACCAGATGCATGAACAGCGTGGCGAGACCGGCGAACAGCAGCGTCGCCGAGACGCTCAGACCGGTCAGGATCGGGACGAGCACGGTCGCGCCGAACATGGCGAAGAGGTGCTGCACGCCGAGGACCAGCATTTTCGGGGTGCCGAGAGAGCGCGCGTCGTAGATCGGCTCATCGACCTGAGTCTTTTTTTCTTTACCCATTTTCATCTTTACCTTTCCAAATAAAATTAATGAAAATATATGGAATGGGCTATTTGCCCAGATCCATCAGGAAAACGCCCGTCTCCCCGTCGAATTCGGGGAGGCGCACCTCGATCAGCTCGCTGCGCGAGGTGGGGATGTTCTTGCCCACATAGTCGGGGCGGATGGGCAGCTCGCGGTGGCCGCGGTCGATCAGCACGGCCAGCTGGATCGTGCGGGGGCGGCCGCAGGCGAAGACGGCCTCGATGGCGGCGCGCGCCGTGCGGCCGGTGTAGATCACGTCGTCCACCAGCACCACGTCGCGGTCGGTCACGTCGAAGGGCAGCTCCGTGCGCCGCAACTCGGGGGATTCGGACAGCGTGCTCAGGTCGTCGCGGTAGAAGGCGATGTCCACGCTGCCGCAGGGGACGGCGACGCCTTCGATCTTTTCGATGTTCCCACGGATCCGCTGCGCGATCGGGTCGCCGCGGCGGCGGACGCCGACGAGGACCACGTTTTCCGCGCCCTTGTTGTGCTCCAGGATCTCGTGCGAGATGCGCATGAGCGCGCGGCCGAGCGCCGCATCATCCATGATCTGAGCTTTCTGCCGCATGTCCGACTCCTTCGGGCAATAAAAATATGCCCTGCCGACACCCGGCAAGACACGCAGACAGACAGACGCGCCGCAGCGCACCCGTGATATGAGCGATTTTGCCGGTCTCTCTGTACCGAGGCTTAAAAATCTCTTGTTCGTCTTGGATTATACGGGAAAAAGACCCGAAAAGCAAGGGCCTTTTGCGACTTTGGAGGCCTCAACAAAGTTCGGCGGCGCGTCCGGGCCGATTTGTGCGAATATGACGGCGGAGGTCTGTTTTTCGACACAAGGGCATAACATAAAAAGAACAAAACGGTAAAAAGGAGGCTGCGTCATGAGAACGTTGCGCAGAGGGAGCGAGGGGCCGGCGGTGCAGCTGCTGCAGCTGGCGCTCCGGCGTTCCGGCGGGGAGGGACTGGAGACGGACGGGCGGTTCGGCCCGGCCACGGACGCGGCGCTGCGCCGCTTTCAGGCGAAAAACGGGCTCGTCGCCGACGGCGTCGCCGGGACGAACACGCACCGGGCGCTGCAGCCCTGGTACACGGGCTATCGGACGCATACGATCCGAAGCGGAGACACGCTCTGGTCGCTCGCGCGGCGCTATGGGACGGCGCTCCCGGCGATCGAGACGGCCAATCCCGGGCTGGAGGCGGAAAACCTGCCCGTCGGGGCGCAGCTCGTCGTCCCGCTGTCCTTCCCGGTCGTGCCGACGACGATCGACTGGTGCAGCGACCTCGTCGCGCTCTGCGCGCAGGGCCTGGCCGCGCGCTATCCCTTCCTGGCGGTGAACGAGCTGGGGCGCAGCGCCATGGGAAAGCCGATCTGGACGCTGCGACTGGGCGGCGGCGCCAACCGCGTGCTCTACAACGCCGAGCACCACGCCAACGAGTGGCTCACGACCCCGCTGCTGCTGCGCTTCGCCGAGACGCTGTGCGCGGCCGTGGCCGGCGGCGGCAGCCTCGGCGGGATGAACGCGGCGGAGCTGCTGTACGGGACCGAGCTCGTGCTCGTGCCGGCGGTCAACCCGGACGGGCTGGACCTCGTGACGGGAGAGCTGCGGCAGGGCGGCTGGTATGAGCAGGCCCGGCGCATCGCCGCGCGCTGGCCCGCGATCCCCTTCCCGGCGGGCTGGAAGGCGAACCTGCAGGGCGTCGATTTGAACCTGCAGTATCCGGCGGGCTGGGAGCAGGCGAGGGACAACAAGTTCGCGCAGGGCGTGCGCGCGCCGGCCCCGGCCGACTATGTGGGCGCGGCGCCGCTGACGGCGGCCGAGAGCCGCGCGCTGTACGAGTTCACGCTCGCCTACGCCCCCTCGCTGACCCTGTCCTACCACAGCCAGGGCGAGGTGATCTACTGGAAATATCTCGACTACGCGCCGCCGGAGTCGGAGGCGATCGTCCGGCGCTTCGCCGCCGTGTCGGGCTACGCGGCGGAGGACACCCCCTATGCCGCGGGCTTCGCGGGCTACAAGGATTTCTTCCTGCAGGACTTCCGGCGGCCTGGCTTCACCGTGGAGGTCGGCCGCGGCGTCAACCCCCTGCCGCCGACGGACTTCGAGGCGATCTGGCGCGCCAATCTCGGCATCCTCACGCTGGGCCTGACGGCGACCTGATTGCCGTTGCATTTTGCTTTGCGGCGTGATAAACTGAGATATCTTTCCACAGAAGAGAGAGAACAAAACATGATCGACATCTTCGACGTCACCCTGCCCGCGCTGACCGGCGCGGAGACGCGGCGCGCCTACGTCTATCTTCCGGAGGCGGCCGGGGACGGGGACCGGCGCTTTCCGGTGCTGTATATGTTCGACGGGCACAACGTCTTTTTCGACGAGGACGCGACCTACGGCAAGAGCTGGGGGCTGGGCGAGTATCTGGACGCCTTTGAGGTGCCGCTGATCGTGGCGGCCGTGGAGTGCAACCACGGGGAGGACAACGCCCGTCTCAAGGAATACGCGCCCTACTCCTTCTCCGCCCTCGGCTTCGGCAGCATCGAGGGCCGCGGCCCGAGGACGATGGACTGGCTGGTCCACGTCTTCAAGCCCGGGATCGACCGGGACTATCCCACGCTGCCGGACCGGGAGCATACCTTCATCGCCGGCAGCTCCATGGGCGGGCTGATGAGCCTCTACGCGGTGAGCTGCTTCAACGAGACCTTCTCGCGCGCTGCGGCGCTCTCGCCCTCGCTGAATTTCGGGCCGCGCAGCCTGGAAAGGCTGCTGCTCGGGGCGAAGATGCGGCGCGACACGGTGATCTACATGGACATGGGAGAGACGGAGCTGAAGTGGCGCGGCACGCGCCGGTTGTTCCGGCATTTCTGCGAGCTGCTGCAGAAGGAGGGCGTCCTGCTCACCTCGCGCCTCGTGCCCGGCGGCGAGCACAACGAGGCGAGCTGGGAAAAGCAGATCCCCTTCTTCCTGCCGGCCCTGCTATACGGATTGGAGGACTGAGCCTTGGACATCTGTTACGATAAATGGTACAGCGGCGCGCTCGGCCGGGAGATGGAGATCAAGAGCTACGGCCGCGGCGGCAAGCCCGTGCTGTTCATCCCCTGCCAGAACGGACGCTTTTTCGATTTTGAGAATTTCGGCATGCTCGACGCCTGGGCGCCCTTCCTCGAAAGCGGGCAGGCGACGGTCTTTTCGGTCGACACCCTGGACGCGGAGACCTGGTCGGACAAGAGCGGCAATCCCTACTGGCGCATCCGCCGCCACGAGGCTTGGATGCGCTATCTCAGCGAGGAGGTCGTGCCCTACATCCGCGCCTTCTGCCGGAGCTGCGGCTGGCAGACCGACCCGGGCGTGATGGCCTTCGGCTGCTCGCTCGGCGCGACGCACGCGGCCAATCTCTATTTCCGCTATCCGGAGCTCTTCGACGAGCTGCTGGCCCTCAGCGGCGTGTATACCGTCGACTACGGCTTCGACGGCTATATGGACGAGATCGCCTATCTCAATTCCCCGCTGCACTATCTGCCGAACCTGCCGGTCAACCACCCGTATCTGGAGCTCTACCGCAGACACCGCGCCATCCTCTGCGTGGGGCAGGGCCCCTGGGAGCTGCAGGACTCCACCCGCGAGCTGCACCGCGTGCTGGTGGAAAAGGGGATCCCCGCCTGGGTGGACTACTGGGGCTGCGACGTGGCGCACGACTGGCCCTGGTGGTTCAAGCAGGTGGCCTATTTCGTCCCCGAGCTTTTGAAATAGCACAAGAAAGAAGCGATCCTTATGAAAAACGTTATTTTCATCTCCCCCAACTTCCCCGTGAACTACTGGCAGTTCTGCCATGAGCTGCGCTGCGACGGGGTGAACGTCCTCGGCATCGGCGATCAGCCCTACGACGAGCTGAGCTTCTCGCTCAAGAGCGCGCTGACCGAATATTACAAGGTCTCCACGCTGGAGGATTACGACCAGGTCTACCGGGCGGTGGCCTTCTTCGCCTTCAAATACGGCCGGATCGACTTCCTGGAGTCGAACAACGAGTACTGGCTGGAGCAGGACGCGCATCTGCGCAGCGATTTCAACATCCCGGGCGGCTTCCGCGTCGAGGACGTGCCGCGCATCAAGTACAAGTCCGGCATGAAGGAATACTACCGCCGCGCCGGCGTGCCGACCGCGCGCTTCCACATGGTCGGCGACGCGGAGGGCTGCCGCGCCTTCATCAAGGAGGTCGGCTTCCCGGTCATCGTCAAGCCCGACAACGGCGTGGGCGCCACGGCGACCTACAAGCTGGAAAACGACGAGCAGCTCTCTGCGTTCCTCGCCGAGCGCGACGGGCACATCCCCTATATCATGGAGGAGTTCATCACCGGACAGATCAACTCCTACGACGCCATCTTCGACTCCCGCGGCGAGCCCCTGTTCGAGACCGGCAATATCACCGGCATCTCGATCATGGACATCGTCAACAACCACGACAACTCCATCTACCACATCCTCAAGGAGCTGCCGGAGGACACGCGCGCCCTCGGCCGCGCCACGGCGAAGAGCTTCGGCGTGAAGAGCCGCTTCGTGCACTTCGAGTTCTTCCGTCTGACGAAGGACCAGCCCATCGGCAAGAAGGGGCAGCTCGTCGCGCTCGAGGTGAACATGCGCCCCAGCGGCGGCTACACCCCGGACATGATCAACTTCGCCCACAGCACGAACGTGTACAAGATCTGGGCGGACATGGTGGCCTTCGACCGCTCGGACATGCCCGTGGGCGAGCATCACTACTGCGCCTGCGTCGGCCGTCGGGATGGGAAGAAGTTTCGTTACAGCGACGAGGAGCTGTATGAGCGCTATGCCAAGGAGATGCGCATGATGCAGCGGCTGTCCCCTGCGCTGGCCGACGCCATGGGCAACATGCTCTTCCTTGCGGTCTTCGACACGCAGAAGGAATTGGAAGCCTTTTACCGCGACGCGCAGCTGGAGTGCGTCTGACACGGGGCCTGAATTCGCGCCGCACAAAGCGGCGTGCAGTTCCCCGCATACCGCAAAAAAGCCAAGACAGAAAACCTGTCTTGGCTTTTTTGTTGTAAGAAGCTTATCGTTCTTCGCGGAAGTAGGGCAGACCCAGCGAGGCGGGCGGCTGATTCTCGCGCTTGTTGCGGATGGAGGTGAGCACCAGCACGACGATCGTGATGACGTAGGGCGCCATCTTGTACAGCTCCTTGACGGCGAGGTTCATGCCGGAGGGGATGTACATATGCAGGATGTACAGTCCGCCGAAGAGGAAGGAGGCCAGCACGCCGATGTTCGGACGCCAGACCGTGAAGATGACCAGCGCGATGGCGAGCCAGCCGCGGTCGCCGAAGGCGTTGTTGGACCACATGCCGGAGGCGTAGTCCATAACGTAGTAGAGGCCGCCGAGACCGGCGATCATGCTGCCGGCGCAGGTGGCGACGTATTTATAGCGTCCGACGTTGATGCCGGCGGCGTCGGCCGTGTTGGGGCTCTCGCCCACGGCGCGCAGCTGCAGGCCGGTGCGGGTGCGCTTGAGCACATAGGCGCAGACCAGCGCGATCACGACCGCAATGTAGGCCAGGAAGCCGTAGGAGAGGAAGAGCTTGCCGACGGCGCCGAGCTTGTCCGCGAAGGGGAGGCTGCGGCGGAAGCAGTTGCTGGTCGCCGTCAGGATGATGGAGGGCAGCTCGCTGCCGGAGAGCTTCATGAGAGAGCCGCCGAAGAAGTTGCCGAAGCCCACGCCGAAGGTCGTGATCGCAAGGCCCGTGACGTTCTGGTTGGCGCGCAGCGAAACGGTCAGGAAGCAGTAGAGCAGGCCCATCAGCAGGCTTCCCAGCAGGCAGCAGCCGATCGGGATCAGCACGGCCGGCAGCGCGGCCAGACCGTCCGGGTTCGCGCGCTCGTAGAAGAACGAGCCGATGACGCCGGAGATCGCGCCGACATACATGATGCCGGGGATGCCGAGGTTGAGGTTGCCGGATTTCTCCGTCAGCGTCTCGCCGGTGCTGCCGAGCAGCAGCGGGATGCCCTGCACGACGGCGCGGGGGAGGAAGGTGAGAAAATCAAACATGGGCGTTGTCCTCCTTGTCCCCGGATCTGCGGAAGTGGATCTGATAGTTGATGAAGAACTCGCTGCCGATGATGAAGAAGAGGATGATGCCGGTCAGGATATCGCCGAAGGAGGAGTTGAGGCCGAAATTGGTGGCGATCTCCCCGGCGCCGCGGCCGAGGAAGACCAGCAGGAAGCTCGTGAGGATCATCCAGACGGGGTTGAACTTGGCCAGCCACGAGACCATGACGGCCGTGAAGCCGCGGCCCTCGACCAGCGTGGGCGTCAGCGTGTGGTTGGTGCTGCCCACGAGCAGGAGCCCCGCCAGACCGCAGAGCGCGCCGGAGAGGAGCATCGTGCGGATGATGACCCGGTCGACCTTGATGCCGACGTAGCGGGCGGTGCGCTCGCTCTCGCCGACGACGGAGATCTCATAGCCGTGCTTGGAGTAGTTGAGGTAGACGTACATGAACACGCAAACGACCGCCACGACGAGGATGTTCAGCAGATATTTGTAGGGGCCGATCTGCGGGAACCAGCCGAGGTGGGTGTTCGGGTTGATGATGCCGATCTGGCCGGAGCCCTTGGGGGACTCCCACACGACGCAGTAGTAGGAGACGAGCTGCGTCGCCACATAGTTCATCATCAGGGTGAACAGCGTCTCGTTGGTGTTGAAGCGCGCCTTGAAGAAGGCGGGGATGCCGGCCCAGACCGCGCCGGCGAGGATGCTGGAGACGATCATGCAGAGGATGATCGCCCAGTTGGGGAAGGCGTCGCGCAGGCAGATCATGCAGGCGGCCGCGGCCAGACAGCCGATCAGCGCCTGACCCTCGCCGCCGAGGTTCCAGCAGCGCATCTTGAAGGCGGGCGTCACGGCCAGCGACACGCACAGCAGCATGGAGAGGTTCTGCAGCAGCACCCAGACCTTGCGCGAGCTGCCGAAGGAGCCGTCGAAGATCGCGGCGTAGACCTGCAGGGGGTTTTCGCCGGTGACGAGCGAGGTGATCACGCCGTTGACCAGCAGCGCCAGCAGCACGGCGCCGCCGCGGACTGCCCAGGCGCGCACCCAGCCGATCGAGCCGCGCTTGGACACATAAAAGAGAGGCGCCTGATTTTTCTTATTCATCAGTCTTTCCTCCCATCTTGGTCATCATCAGGCCGACGTCGCGCTTCTTCGCGCCGCGGCCGGGCACGATCCCGCTGACCTTGCCGCCGCAGAGCACGAGGATGCGGTCGGCCAGCTCCAGCAGCACGTCCAGGTCCTCGCCGACGTAGATGACGGCGACGCCCTTGGCCTTCTGCTGGTTGATGAGATCGTAGATCGTGTAGGACGAGTTGATATCCAGCCCGCGCACGGCGTAGGCGGTCAGCAGCACGGTCGGCGCCGAGGCGATCTCGCGCCCGACCAGTACCTTCTGCACGTTGCCGCCGGAGAGACGGCGCACCGGCGTCGAGACGCTCGGGGTGCTGACCTCGAGGTCGCGCACGACGGTCTCGGCCAGCGAGTGCGGGGTCTTGCGGTCGGTGAACATCGAGCGGCCGCTGCGGAAGGAGCGGAGCATCATGTTGTCGGCCAGGTCCATGTTGCCGACGAGGCCCATGCCGAGGCGGTCCTCCGGCACGAAGGAGAGGCTGACGCCCATCTGCTGGATGCTCAGCGGGTCCTTGCCGATGAGCTCCTCGCGCGTCCCGTCGTCTCCCACATAGGAGATGCTGCCCGCTTCCACGGGCTGCAGCCCGGCGATGGCCTCCAGCAGCTCCTTCTGGCCGCAGCCGGAGATGCCCGCGATGCCGAGGATCTCGCCGGAATTGGCGGTGAAGGACACGTCGTCGAGCTTCACGATGCCGTCGATGTTGCGCACGGTCAGGCCCTTGACCTCGATCCGGGGCTTGGGGTCGACCGGCTCGGGGCGGTCGATGTTGAGCACCACGGGGTGGCCGACCATCATGTTGGTCATCTCCTGGGCGTTGGTCTGCGCGGTGGGCATATCGCCGATGAACTGCCCGTGGCGCAGCACGGCCACGCGGTCGGACAGCTCCTCCACCTCGTGCATCTTGTGCGTGATGATGACGACGGCCTTGCCGTCGTTGCGCATGTTGCGCAGCACGGCGAAGAGCTTGTCCGTCTCCTGCGGGGTCAGCACGGCGGTGGGCTCGTCGAGGATCAGGATGTCCGCGCCGCGGTAGAGCACCTTGACGATCTCCACGGTCTGCTTCTGGGAGACGGACATGTCGTAGATCTTCTGCGCGGGATCGACTTCGAAGCCGTAGGCCTCGCAGATCGCGCGGATCTTCTCCGCAGCGGCCTTCAGATCGAGCTTGCCGGGCAGGCCCAGCACGATGTTTTCCGCGGCGGTGAGCACGTCCACGAGCTTGAAATGCTGGTGGATCATGCCGATGCCGAGGTCGAAGGCGTCCTTGGGCGAGCGGATCACGACGTCTTTTCCGTCGATCTGGATCTCGCCCTCGTCCGGAAAGTAGATGCCGGAGAGCATGTTCATGAGCGTGGTCTTGCCGCTGCCGTTCTCGCCCAGCAGCGCCAGGATCTCGCCGCGGTAGATATTCAGCCAGACCTTGTCGTTGGCGACGACGGGGCCGAAGCGCTTGGTGATGTTCCGCATGGTGACTGCGGGGATCTTGTTGTCCAAAATCGTGTCCTCCTTGGGGGGAGATGGCCCCCTGCGGAGCGGAGCGCCGCAGGGAATAAGACGGCAAAATGCTGTAAAAGGAAACGCGGAGCTTGAACGCTGCGCTTCCTTTTGCAGCATGTTGCGGAGGGGACGAGCTTGATCGGGTTAGAAAGGGAAGTCCCGGAGAGGCTCCGGGACTTCCCGAAAAGAAGCGATTTACTTGTCGATGATGGTGATGCCGTCGATATCGATGTCGAAGTACGGAGCGGAGCGGTAGAAGGACTCGGCGAACTCACCGTTAAGGATGACTTCGGTGTCCGGGGTGAAGGTGCCGAGGTCGTTGACGTCGGCGAAGTAGGAGGTGACTTCCTTGCCGTCGACAGTGAAGGTCTTGGTGTCGAAGACCTTGATGCTGCCGTCGATCAGACCCTTCTTGACCTCTTCGAGCTTCTCGGCGGTACCGGGAGCGGCGACGTTCTCATTGAGAGCGGTCAGCTCGACGGAGCCGGTCTCCAGGTTGCCGGTCCAGTCGCCGTTGAGGATCTCGCCCTTGGCGACGCGCCCGATCATGACCTGCAGGAAGGCGACCCAGTTGATGCGGGAGGCGACGATGAAGGTGTTGGGGCAGTCAGCCGCGGCGGAGCCGTTGTAGAACACGAAGGGAACGCCGTTGGCCTCGCACTCGGTGGGAGCGCCCATGGAGTCGGCGTGCTCGGAGATCAGGACACAGCCGTTGTTGATGAGCTTGATGGCGCCCTCTTTCTCAAGGGTCGGGTCATACCAGGAGTTGGTGAAGGTCACTTCCATGGTGGCGCTGGGGCAGACGGAGCGGGCGCCGAGGAAGAAGGAGGTGTAGCCGGACTTGACTTCGGCGTAGGGGTAAGCGCCGATGTAGCCGATCTTGGCCTGGTCGGCCGTGATCTTGCCTTCCTCGATCATCTGGTTGAGCTTCAGGCCGGCGGCGACGCCGCCGAGGTAACGGCCTTCAAAGATGGTGGCGAAAGCGTTGTGGTAGTTGGCAAGGCCGGCGGAGTGGGCCTGGGTGCCGGTGGCGTGGCAGAACTGCACCTCGGGGCACTCCTTGGCGGCCTGAATCAGGAAGGACTCGTGGCCGAAGGAGTCGGCGAAGATGATGTTGCAGCCGGCGTCGACGAGCTCAAGAGCGGCGTCGTAGCACTCCTGACCCTCGGGGATGTTGGTCTTGATGATGAAGTCGGTGCCTTCGACCATGCCGAGGCCCTCGCAGGCTTCGCGGGCGGCGGTCATGAAGTTGAGGTCATAGGTGGAGGTCTCATCGTGCAGGAAGATGAAGCCGACCTTGATCTTGGAGACCTCATCGGTCGTCAGGGTGTTGACGTCGAAGGGGGTGGAGTCGTTGTCGAACTCAAAGGTGGGCTCGGCTTCCTCGGCAGGGGCTTTCTGACCGCAGGCGGCCAGGGCGAAGACCATGCAGAGCGCAAGGATCAGAGCAAGGATCTTTTTCATGTGTTTGTCTCCTCTTAATAGATTTGAGTGTTTGGGAAGCGCCGGGTCCAAAGGCTGAGGCGATTGCCGGAGTCGATGGCTGCCGGCGCGCTCCCTATCTTGACCGCAAAAGCGGCAAAGAACGCAAAAAACGCCGGTCTGGGGCGGAAATCGCTTTCGACCGACGGGAAACAAAAACAACAAACAGAGACAGGTGAAACCTCTCTGTCTGTTCTTTTCGATAGTCCGGTCATTTACGGTGTCCGGGTAGAAACTTCAAAACCATATTATTTGCTTATATCGAAAAAACGATATGAACTTTTGACACTATCAGCATATCAGCAGACGCGAAAAAAGTCAAGTTGGGGATTTGTCCATTCTTTACAGTTTGAGACAACGAGAATTGGCAAAAAAAACAATAAAGATTTGAAGAAACGGCCTCAGCAGAAGCGAAGGCCGTCGTCGCTCATCTCCGCGATGCGCGCCAGAGACTCCACGCGCAGGCCCTCGGCGCGCAGCTTTTCGCCGCCGCCCTGGAAGACCTTTTCGATGGCGATGCCCGCGCCGACCACCGCCGCGCCCGCCTGCTCGCAGAGCGAGCGGAGCCCGACGAGCGCCGCGCCCGTGGCGAGGAAATCGTCCACGATCAGCACGCGGTCCTGCGGGCCGAGATAGGCCTTCGACACCACCACAGTGCTGACGTTGCCGTGCGTGAAGGAGGGCACCTCCGCCGCGTAGAGGTCGCCGGCGAGGTTGCGGGTCTTGCTCTTCTTGGCGAAGACCAGCGGGCAGCCGAAGACGTAGCCCGTCAGCGCCGCGATGGCGATGCCGCTGGCCTCGATGGTCAGGATCTTGTTGACGCCCTCGCCGTCGTAGAGGCGCCTGAGCTCCAGCGCCATTTCGTAGAGCAGCGCGGGGTCGATCTGGTGGTTGAGGAAGCCGTCCACCTTCAGGATGCCGCCGGGCAGCACCCGTCCGTCGCGCAGGATACGTTCTTCTAATTCTTTCATAGCGATCTCCTCCGTGTTATTCCAATCGTTTTTGCCGCAGCTCCGCTGCGGCAAAAACACCCTGAGGCGAGCTCCGCGAGCCCTCACGCCGACCAACCGAGGCGCGTTCCCCGCGCGCCGAGGGCGATGGAGCGTGAGTCTCTCGAACAGAAAGCACGGCTTTCTGTTCGATTTAAAACCGAAAAAAGCCCGTCGTTTTCAGTTCGACAGGCTTTGATCGGGCGTTATTCCGTTATACAGCGCGGGTGACCTTGCCGCTGCGCAGGCAGCGGGTGCAGGCGTAGACATGCTTGGGAGAGCCGTCCACGATGGCCTTGACGCGCTTCACGTTCGGCTTCCAGGTACGGTTGGAACGTCTGTGGGAGTGGCTGACCTGAATGCCGAAAGCCACGTCCTTGTCGCAGAACTGGCACTTTGCCATTTGAAGCACCTCCTTGCTCGTGAATAATAAAGCTACATTATAATAGCAGACAGTTTCCGGAAATGCAAGCAAAAGTTTTACAAAATAAAAACACAGAAAAAGAACCGCCCGGATGCGTGAAAAGCAGTTGCCAAACGAGGGCCGAGAGGGTAAAATAAAAGCATCGGACACATATACTATTTTACGGCAAGAGGTGCGCCCATGAAAAGCAAATACACCGTCAAGCTCAAGACCATCGTGGAAGAACACAAGCTCACGCCGCTGCACACGTCCAGGGATTACGAGACGGCGGTGCTCGGCACGGCGGACGTGAACCGCCCCGCCATGCAGCTGGCGGGCTTTTACACCTACTTCGACCCGCACCGGCTGCAGATGATCGGCCGCGTGGAGAGCACCTATCTGGACTCGCTCAGCGACGAGGCGAGGCGCGCCGCCCTCGAGCGCTTCATGCAGTACGATATCGCGGCGCTGGTCGTCTGCCACGGCGTGCCCGTGTTCCAGGAGTGCCTGGACATGGCGATCAAATACGACCGCAACCTTTTCATCACCGACGAGGACACCTCGGACTTCATGGCCGCCGTGATCAGCACCCTGCACGGCTATCTCGCGCCGCGCACGACCATGCACGGCGTGCTGGTGGAGATCATGGGCGAGGGCGTGCTGCTCACGGGCGACAGCGGCATCGGCAAGAGCGAGACGGCGCTGGAGCTCGTCAAGCGCGGCCACCGGCTGATCGCCGACGACGCGGTCGAGATCCGGCGGGTCGGGCGCGAGCGCCTGCACGGCAGCGCGCCGGAGATGATCCGCTATTACATGGAGCTTCGCGGCATCGGCGTCATCAACGTGCGCCATATCTACGGCGTCTGCGCCGTCAAGGACGAGAGCGGCATCGACCTCGTCGTGTCGCTGGAGCCCTGGGAGGACGGCAAGGTCTACGACCGGCTGGGGCTGACCGAGGAGAGCCAGACGATCCTCGGCGTGGAGCTGCCGAAGGTGACGATCCCGGTGCGCCCCGGGCGCAACCTCGCCGTCATTTTGGAGCTGGCCGCCATGAACAACCGCCAGAAGCGCATGGGCTACAACGCCGCCGAGGCGCTCGCCTCCGACCACGACCGCGCGATCGACAGCTGGATGCTGTAAGGAACGAACGGGAGTCTGGCGATTAGTTTTCAGGGGGACGGATTGCCACGGCTCCTGCGGAGCCTCGCAATGACAGGCCAACTCTTTCGCCGCCGCAGCGGCGAAAGCAATTCGATCGTTTTTTGCGGGGGCGTGTACCTCGCAAAAAACTCTTCTCAGCCCGCCAGTGTGCGAGCGCAGCGAGTGCATGCAGCGGGCTGCAATCTTCCTCAACGCGCAGCCCAGCGAAGCGGGTGCGCGTTGAAGAGCGAAGCGATAACCTCAAATCTGCGTATAAAGGGACGACGATATGGAACAACTGGAACAAGCCATCCTTGAGATCAAAAAAACACTGCCGGGCATGACGCTGCTGGAAAACGAGCCCATGAGCGAGCACAGCTCCTTCCGCATCGGCGGGCCGGTGCGCGCGCTGGCCGTGCCGGGCGACGTGACGAGCGTGTCGAGGATCTGCCACATCCTCAAGGAGCACAAGCTGGCGCCGATGCTCGTGGGCAACTGCACGAACATCCTCTTTCCCGACGAGGGGCTGCCCGAGCTCTTCCTCATCAGCACCGAAAAGCTGCAGAAGCTCTTTCTGCTGCCGGACGGGGCGATCTACGCCGAGGCGGGCGTGAGCCTGTCGAAGCTCGCCTCCTTCGCGCAGGCAAACGGCCTGGCGGGGCTGGAGTTCGCCTCCGGCATCCCGGGCACGGTGGGCGGCGGCCTGCGCATGAACGCGGGCGCCTACGGCGGTGAGATGAAGGACGTCGTGGAGAGCGTGGTCTACTACTATCTGCCCGAGCAGACCCTCTACGAGATCCCGAAGGACAACTGCAAATTCGCCTACCGAAGCAGCGTTTTCCAAACGGCCGCGGGCTTTGCCATCCTCAGCGCCGTGTTCCGGCTGCCCGAGGGCAACAGGGACGAGATCGCCGCGAAGATGCGCGAGCTGAACGAACGGCGGCGCGACAAGCAGCCGCTGGACCTGCCCTCGGCGGGCAGCGCCTTCAAGCGCCCGGAGGGGCATTACGCCGCCGCGCTGATCGACGAGGCGGGACTGAAGGGCTTCGCCGTGGGCGGCGCGCAGGTCAGCGAAAAGCACGCAGGCTTCGTGGTGAACAAGGGCGGCGCGACCTCGCATGATGTGCACGAGCTGATGATGCAGGTGCGCCGGATCGTCCATGAGAAGTTCCAGGTGGCGCTGGAGCCGGAGATCATCCTGCTCCCGCCGGATTACAAGCTGGAAGACAACGGCCCGGCGATCCGCCTCAACCATGTGACCGTCACCGACATGAGCGGCATGACGGACCGGGAGACTTGAGAAATGAACTTTCTGATCATCACCGGCCTCTCCGGCGCGGGCAAGAGCCGCGCGGCGGACGTGCTGGAGGACCTCGACTACTACTGCGTGGACAACATGCCCGTGGCGCTCATGCCGCGCTTTGCCGAGCTGTGTCTGGCCACCCGCGGCCGCTATGAGAAGGTCGCGCTGGTGACGGACGTGCGCGAGCGCGACGGCTTCAACGAGCTGCTGGGCATGCTCGACGAGCTGCGCGGCATGGACCTGAACTGCCAGATCCTCTACATGACTGCCGACCGGCGCACGCTCATCCGCCGCTACAAGGAGTCGCGCCGGCCGCATCCGCTCTCCGCGCGCGGCGTTTCGGTGGAGGAGGCCGTGCAGAAGGAAGAGGAGCTGCTCGCCCCGGTCAGGGAGCGGGCCGACTTCATCGTCGACACCTCCAGCTACACGCTCGGCATGCTGCAGCACAAGATCTTCTCCCTCTTCGCCGGCGAGGGAGAGCAGCGGGAGATCGACATCACGGTGATGTCCTTCGGCTACAAGCACGGCATCCCCATGGAGGCCGATCTCGTTTTCGACGCGCGCTTTTTGCCGAACCCCTATTATGTGGAGCGCCTGCAGCCCATGAGCGGCATGGACCTGCCGGTGGCCGAGTTCGTGTTCGGCTATCAGCAGGCGCGCAGCTTCCTGGAAAAGCTGGAGGACATGATGGCCTTCCTGCTGCCGCTCTACATCGAGGAGGGGAAGCTGAGCCTGACGCTGGCCATCGGCTGCACCGGCGGCCGCCACCGCAGCGTGGCGCTGGCCTCCGCGCTCAACGACCATTTCGTGGCCAGCGGTCTGCGCTCCGTGCTCGTCAACCGCGACATCGACAAGTAAGGGGGACCCATGTCATTCGCATCTGAGGCCAAGGCCGAGCTCTGCGCGGCCCGGATCCACAAAAAGTGCTGCGCGCTGGCGGAGAGCTACGGGATCCTCCTGTACGCCAACACCTTCTCCGCCCGCGAGATCCGCGTCATCACCGCGAGCGCCGATCTGGCGCTGCGGCTGCCGCGGCTGTTTCGCCGCGCCTTCGGCCTGGAGTTCGACCGCGTCCCGCCCGAGGGGAGTGGCGGAAAGCAGAGCTTTCTGATCACCGAGCCGGACAAGCTCCGCCGGATCTTCAACGCCTTCGGCGTCGAGCCGGAGAGCACCCTGATCCACCACGTCAATTACGGCGTGCTCGAGGAGGACTGCTGCCGCCTTTCCTTCCTGCGCGGCGCTTTCCTCGCCGGCGGCAGCGCCAGCGACCCGGAAAAGGGCTTCCACCTGGAGCTGGCCACCCCGCACCACAGCGTCAGCCGCGAGACCTGCTCGCTGCTGCTGGACATGGGCTTCGAGCCCAAGGAGGCGCGGCGCGGCGGCAACGCCCTGCTGTACTTCAAAAAAGCGGACGTGATCGCGGACCTGCTGACCGCCCTCGGGGCGACCAGGGCCTCCATGGCGGTGCAGACGGCCAAGGTGGACAAGGAGATGCGCAACACCATCACGCGCCGCGTCAACTGCGACTCGGCCAACGCCGACAAGGTGGTGTCCGCCGCGCAGGAGCAGCTCGACGCCATCCGCCGCATCGTGAAAGAATACGGACTCGACGCGCTGCCGGAGCCGCTGAAGGACACGGCGCTGCTGCGCATCGCCAACCCCGAGGCGAGCCTGGCGGACCTCGCCAGGCTGAGCTATCCGCCGGTGAGCAAGAGCTGCCTCAGCCACCGGCTCAAAAAGATCATGAGCCTCACGCCGGAGGGCCCGGCGGAGACGGACGCGCGAACGGGAGCCGGCGATGCTGTTTGAACTGATCTTTTACCCGGCGATCGGACTGCTGCTGATCGTCTTCGGCCTGCTGATCTGGCGAAAGCGGAAGATCACGCTGATCCACGACTACCACTGGAAAAACGTCCGGAAACGGGACATGCCGGCCTATACCCGGCTGATGGGGATCGGGCTGTGCGTCATGGGCGCGGGCGTCGCGCTGACCGGGCCGATCAACGCTGCTTTCCACACACAGAAGGGCCTGTTCGCCTTCGCCGCCGGTTTTGTGATCGGCTTTGTCCTCATGGGCAGGGCCCAGCGAAAATACAACGGCTCCTGGCTTTAGGGCCGTTTGCGAGACCCGTTCCGCGATCGGGAAGCGGGCGGGACAGGCCGCGGCGAGCGCGGCCCGCACTTGAAATAACGGAGAAACGCCATGTCATTCGTTCACTTACATGTACACAGCGAATATTCCCTGCTCGACGGGGCCTGCCGCATCGCCAAGCTCGCGGAGCGGGCCAAGGCGCTGGGGCAGACGGCGCTGGCCGTCACCGACCACGGCGTGATGTACGGCGCGGTGGCCTTTTACAAGGCCTGCCGCGCGGCCGGGATCAAGCCGATCATCGGCTGCGAGGTCTACGTCGCGCCGCGCGGCCGCGGCGACAAGGAGCACGGCGTCGACAACAACTATTCCCACCTCATCCTGCTCTGCAAGAACGAGACGGGCTACCGCAACCTTTGCTATCTGGTCAGCCTGGGCTTCACCGAGGGCTTTTACATCAAGCCCCGCATCGACTGGGAGCTGCTGCACGAGCACGCCGAGGGCCTGATCTGCCTCTCCGGCTGTCTCGCCGGGGAGATCCCCCAGAAGCTGCTGCACAACGAGTATTCCGCCGCGAAGGCCCGCGCGCTCGAGCTGCGCGAGCTCTTCGGCCCGGAGGACTTCTATCTGGAGCTGCAGGACCACGGCATCCGCGAGGAGCACATCGCGGCCGACGGGCTGATGCGCCTCCACCGGGACACCGGCATCCCCCTCGTGCTCACGAACGACGCGCACTACATCGAAAAGGGCGACGCCTGGTATCAGGACGTGCTGATGTGCATCCAGACCGGTAAGACCGTGGACGAGCCCAACCGGATGAAGTTCGAGACGCAGGAGTTCTATCTCAAGAGCGAGGCGGAGATGCGTCAGCTTTATCCGGAGTATCCCGAGGCGGCGGACAACACGGCGAAGATCGCCGAGCGCTGCACGTACGACTTTGAATTCGGCCACTATCAGCTGCCGCGCTTCAAGCTCCCTGCGGGCGAGACGGACAGCTGGGACTACCTGCGGAAGCTCTGCGAAAAGGGCTTTGCCGAGCGCTTCCCGGACCGCCCCGAGGTGCACAAGCAGCTCGAATACGAGCTGGACATGATCCACAAGATGGGCTTTGTGGACTATTTCCTCATCGTCTCGGACTTCATCGGCTACGCCAAGCGCAGCGGCATCCCCGTCGGCCCCGGGCGCGGCAGCGCCGCGGGCAGCGTCGTGAGCTACTGCCTGCACATCACCGACGTTGATCCCATCCAGTACAGCCTCTTCTTCGAGCGCTTCCTGAACCCGGAGCGCGTGAGCATGCCGGATATCGACGTGGACTTCTGCGTCAACCGCCGCGGCGAGGTCATCGACTACGTCAACCGCCTCTACGGGCACGACCATGTGGCCCAGATCGTCACCTTCGGCACCATGGCCGCCCGCGGCGCCGTGCGCGACGTGGCGCGGGCGCTTTCCATGAGCTACGCCGAGGCCGACGCCGTTGCCAAGCAGATCCCGAACGGACCGGGCGCGCTGAACATCACGCTCGACGAGGCGCTGCAGCTGTCGAAGCCCCTGCGCGACATGGTCGAGGCCGACCCCCAGGTAAAAAAGCTCATCGAGACGGCAAAGGCCCTCGAGGGCATGCCGCGCCACGCCTCCACGCACGCGGCCGGCGTCGTCATCACCGACCGGCCCGTGTACGAGTACGTCCCGCTGGCGCAGAACGACGAGTCCGTCGTCTGCCAGTACCCCATGACGACGCTCGAGGAGCTTGGCCTGCTGAAAATGGACTTCCTTGGCCTGCGAAACCTCACCGTGCTGGAGGACGCGGCCAGGCTCGTGCGGCAGAGGGAGCCGGGCTTCCGCGTGGAGGAGCTGCCGACGGATGACGCGGAGACCTTCGAGATGCTCGCCGCCGGGCGCACCGAGGGCGTGTTCCAGCTCGAGAGCGCGGGCATGACCGCCGTGTGCACCGGCATCAAGGCCAAGAGCATCGAGGATATCACTGCCATCATCGCCCTCTACCGCCCCGGCCCGATGGACTCCATCCCAAAGTTCATCGAGTGGTCGCAGCACCCGGAAAAGATCCGCTACAAGCACGAGAGCCTGCGGCCGATCCTCGAGGTCACCTACGGCTGCATCGTCTACCAGGAACAGGTCATCGAGATCTTCCGGAACCTCGCGGGCTTCTCGCTCGGCCAGGCGGACAACATCCGCCGCGCCATGTCGAAGAAAAAGCACGCCGTCATCGACGCCGAGCGCAAGGCCTTCGTCTACGGCGACAAAAGCCGCGGCATCGACGGCGCGCTCGCCCGCGGCATCCCGGAGAACGTCGCCAACAGCATCTACGACGAGATCCTCGACTTTGCCAGCTATGCCTTCAACAAGGCGCACGCGGTCAGCTACGCCATCGTCGTCTACCGCACGGCCTACATGAAGCGGCACTACCCGCGCGAGTACATGGCAGCGCTCTTGAGCTCGGTGCTCGACGTGAGCGGCAAGGTCGCCGAATACATCGGCGAGTGCCGGGAAATGGGCATCCGCCTGCTGCCGCCGGACGTGAACGCCTCCGGCGCGGACTTCACCGTTTCCGGGCAGGATATCCGCTTCGGCCTCGTGGCCATCAAGGGCATCGGCTGGGGCGCGATCAACGAGCTCGTGGCCGAGCGGGAGGCCGGCGGCCCCTTCCGCGATTTCGAGGACTTCTGCCGCCGCATGGCCGGCAAGGAGCTCAACCGCCGCGCGGTGGAAAATCTCATCCGCGCCGGCGCCTTCGACAGCATGGGCTGCAAGCGCCGCGCGCTGCTGCAGGCCGCGCCGGCGATCCTCGACAGCGTCAGCCGCGCGGAGAAGGACAACATCTCCGGGCAGATGGACCTCTTCGGCGGCGGGGACGACGAGCGAGAGGAGACGCTGCAGCGCATCCCCATCCCGGACGTGGAGGAATTCACGCCGCAGGAAAAGATGATCATGGAGAAGGAGATCACCGGGCTCTATCTCAGCGGCCACCCCATGGACGAGTACCGGGACACGGTCCGAGCCCTGCGCGCCGCGCCCATCGGCGCGATCATGAACGACTTCGCAGCCGAGGACGGCCCGCGGACCTATCAGGACAATCAGCTCGTCACGATCGCGGGCGTGGTCGTCTCGGCGCGCACGCGCCCGACAAAGAACCACGCGCTCATGAGCTACGTCACGCTCGAGGACGACAGCGGCGCCATGGAGCTCATCGCCTTCCAGAAGGCGCTGGACCAGGGCGGCGCGTACATCAAGGAAAACGCCGTGCTGCTCGTGCGCGGGCGCATCAGCGTGCGCGACGAGAAGGAGCCGCAGCTCATGGTGGACACGATCCGCCCGCTCTCCGACGCGGCGGCAGAGGCCGAGGAGGCCCGCCGCGCGAAGGACCGCAGGCTGTACGTCAGGCTCTCCGGACAGGACGATCCGATGCTGCGCCGCATCGAGCTGCTGCTGACCATGTTCCCGGGCCAGGACCAGATGGTGCTCTGGCTCGAAAAGGAGAAAAAGAAGATCGGCGCGCGCTGCCGCATCCATCCCGCGCTCGTGCAGGAGCTCAGGGAGCTGCTGGGCGAGGCGAACGTCGTGTTGAAATAGCCGAAAAGGAGTAGTGAGCATGAGCAAAAAACTGTTTGTGATCTCCGGCCCCTCCGGAGCCGGTATCCGCGACGTCGCCGCGGCGGTCTTCGCCGCACGGAGCGACGTCGGGGCCGTCGTGCCCGTGACGGCGCGGAAGATGAAGGCGGGTGAAAAGGACGGCGTCGGCTTTTTCTTCTATGATCTGGAAGGCTGGAACGCACTGAAGGAGCAGGGAGACCTGCTCGAGTGCACGGAATTCGCCGGCAACGACTACGGCACCTCGCGCCGCCTCGTAAACGAGCGCCTGGCCGCGGGGACGAACGTGTTGCTGACGCTCGAGCCAGACCGCGCGGCGCAGCTCAAAAAGAACATGCCGGAGGCGGTCTGCGTCTGGGTCGAGCCTTCGCTCGCGGTGCTCGAGGAACGCTACCGGGCGAGCGCGCGCCATCCCATCGAGCTCGACGTGCGCCTGCGCGAGGCCGAACGGCAGCGCGGCCGGTCGGACTTCTGCGACGCGCGCGTCAACAGCGACGACAAGGAAGCCGCCGGCCGGGAGCTCTGCGCGCTGATCGACCGGGAAACGGCATAACAAGGGATAAAGGAGAGAGGACGGCATGAACAAGCGGGAAAAGGGCTCCGGCCTGCGCTTCTGGGCGCTGGTCTGGGGGCTCGGCATCATCGGCCAGCTCTGCTGGAATGTGGAAAACCAGTGGTTCAACACCTTCGTCTACGCCAAGATCGCGAAGGACCCCACGATCATCTCCTGGATGGTCGCCGTCTCCGCCATCGCGACGACGATCGCGACCTTCGTCTTCGGCACGCTCTCCGACCGCAGAGGCAAACGCAAGCCCTTCATGGCGATCGGCTACATCCTCTGGGGCATTTTCACGATCCTCTTCGGCACGACGGAGTTCATCACCGGCGGCCGGGCCGCCACCGGGCAGCTGCTGCTCTTCGCGGCGACCGCCGTCGTGCTGGCGGACGCGCTGATGAGCTTCTTCGGCTCCATGGGCAACGACGCGGGCTTCAACGCCTGGCTCAACGACAACATGAACGACGCGAACCGCGGCCATATCGGCGCGGCGCTCGCCACGCAGCCGATCATCGGCACGATCATCGGCACGGTCGTCGGCGGCCTGCTCATCGGCGCGAACGACAACTATATGCGACTTTTCCTCGTGATGGGCGGCCTCGTGATCGTCTTCGGCGTGCTGTCGCTCTTCGTGCTGAAGGACGCGCCCGGTCTGCAGCCAAGCCGTCAGGGCGGTTTCTGGAAACAGCTGCTGAGCGCCTTTGACTACAAGGCGCTGGCCAGGCGCAAAGAGCTCGTCTGGGTCTTCCTCGTGCTGACGGTCTACTTCGTCGCCTTCAACGTCTACTATCCGCACGTCGGCAACTATATGATCTACTATCTCGGCTTCGGCGCGGACGATATCGGCATCATCCAGGGCGTGGCGCTGATCTTCGGCATGCTCGCCGTGATCCCGGCCTCCCGGCTGCTCGCGAAGAACAAATTTGTTCTCGGTACGGTCATCGCCGTGCTGCTGAGCATCGTGGGCGTGGCGACGCTCGGCGTCTTCGGCCGCCCGCAGCGCGTCGACCCGACGACGATCTTCAACTGGCCGCTGCTGATCGGCCTGTTCTTCTTCGGCTGCGGCTACATCATGTTCATGCAGGTGCTCTCCGTCTGGATGAAGCAGCTCTTCCCCGAGGAGGCCAAGGGCCAGTTCGAGGGCTTCCGCATCGTCTTCTTCGTGCTGATCCCCTGGGTCGTCTCCCCCTTCATCGCCAATCCCATCATCAAGCGCAACGGCGAGATCCTCGACGCCAACGGCCTCACGGCCTACCTGCCGACGCACGTGCTCTTTCTCGTCTCGACGCTGCTGATCCTGGCGACCTTCATCCCGCTCGTCTTCGCGGCGCGGGAGCGCAAAAAGCGGGAGGCGGGCGCATGAAGCGTGCGTGGATCGTCCCCGCGGCGCTCGGTCTCGCGCTCCCGGCCGGGGCGCTCTTCGCCGCGGAGAAGTGCCTGCAGATGATCGTCCATCCCGCGCGGCGCAGCGTGGACGAGGTCAAGCTCGAGGACGGAGGCAACCGCCTGCTGGCGGGCATCGAGGACTATGAGACGCGCTGGACGCGCGAGCCCTTTACGCTCGAGCGCGGCGGCGCCGTGCTGCAGGGCGAGTTCATCCTCAATCCCGCGGACGACGGCGAACGCCGGCGGGTCGCGATCATCTCCCATGGGCACACGGTCAACCGCTGGTCCTCGATGAAGTACGGCCGGCTGTTCTACCGGGCGGGATTCAGCCTGGTGGTCTACGACCAGCGCTACTTCGGGCAGTCCACGGGGGATCACTGCACGCTGGGGCAGGAGGAATCGCTCGACCTGGCCGGGATCATCCGCCTGGCGCGGCGGCGCTTCGGCGAGGACTGCCTGCTCGCGCTGCACGGCGAGTCCATGGGCGCGGCGACGGCGCTGCTCGCGCTGCGCTATGAAACGCCGGACCTCGTCGTGGCGGACTGTCCCTTTGCCGACAGCGAGCTGCTCTTCGGGCAGTGGTTCAGGAAGAACCTGCACATCCCGCCCGGTCCGGTGCTGGCGCTCCTCGAGCTCAAGGCGAAGCTGCGCTTCGGCTATGACGTGCGCGGCGTGAGCCCCATCGCCGCCGTGCGGGAGACGGACGTGCCGATCTGCCTGTTCCACGGCAGGGCCGACGAGCTGATCCCCTTCAGCCACAGCGAGCAGCTCTGCGCCGCCTGCCGGAACGAAAAAAGCGAGCTGCATCTCGTCGAGGGCGCGGGACACGCGCGCTCCATCGCCGTCGACCCCGCCGCCTACGAGCGGACGCTGCGCGCCTTCCTGAAAAACTGCGGCGCGATCTGAGGAGGGACCTGTTATGAAACACTATATGCCTGTCAGACTGTTCAGCGGCGAGGGCGCCGTAGAGAAGAACGCGGCGCTGTTCGCCTCCTTCGGCGACCGCTGCGCGCTCGTCACGGGGAAACGCTCCGCCGTGAAGAGCGGCGCGCTTGCGGACGTGACCGCGGCGCTGGAACGGGAAGGCGTCGCCTTCTGCGTGTTCGACGGGGTCGGACCGAACCCCTCCGTCGCCTCCTGCATCGAGGCCGGGCGGACGGCCCATGAGTTCGGCGCGGCCTTCGTCGTCGGCATCGGCGGCGGCTCCGCGCTCGACGCGGCCAAGGCGGCCGCGGTCTTCGCGGCCAACCCCGGGCTGGACGAGGAGGGCTTTTACCAGAAGCGCTGGGACAGGGCTCCGCTGCCCATCCTGCTCGTCGGCACGACCGCCGGAACGGGCAGCGAGGCGACCAAGGTCTCCGTCCTGACGGACAGCCGCGGCCGGAAGCACAGCATCCACGACGACCGGCTCTTCGCCGCCGCGGCCTTCGGCGAGGCGAAGTACACGGCCTCGCTCTCCCTGCCGGTCACGCTCTCCACGGGCATCGATGTGCTCAGCCACTGCGCGGAGAGCTTCTTCAACCGCAACGCGGACGAGATCTCGCGCGCCTTCGCGGTCCGCGGCGTCCGCCTGCTGTACGCGCCGCTGCGGAAGGCCGCGGCGGGCGGTGAGCTCGAATTGAGCGACCGGGCGGCGCTGTACGAGGCCTCGCTCCTCGGCGGGCTCGCCATCTGCGACACCGGGACCTGCTTTGCGCACAACGTCGGCTATTATCTGACGGAGAACCGCGGCGTTCCCCACGGCTTTGCCAGCGCGATCTTCCTCCCGGCGCTGCTGGAGCTTGTGAAGAAAAAAGATCCCGCGTACGCGGAGCGCTTTTTCCGCGAGACGGGGCTCGGCAAGGCCGAGCTTCTGGAGCTGGTCGGTCTCTGCCTGCCGGAAAACGCGATCCGGATGACGGAGGAGGAGATCGCCGCGGCCCTCCCGCGCTGGGAGAACAACAATTCGGTGCGCAATACCTGCTGTGCCGTGAGCACGGCGGAGATCCGGAATATTCTTGAACAGCTGTTTTTGAAAAACTGAAAGGAGAACAGGAACATGGTCAGAACGAAAAACGAGCAGACAGTCGAATTCAAATGCATCCGCGGCGGCAACGGCGAGGCGGAGATGCACAAGATCCTCAACAGCGTGGACGAGCTTTACGGCAAGGGCCGGATGTTCAACCACATGATCCTTGCGCCCGGCAACTCCATCGGCGAGCACCGGCACGAGGGCGACAACGAGATCTTCTACTTCCTCAAGGGCAGCGGGCTCTACAACGACAACGGAAACAAGGTGCGCGTCAACCCCGGCGACACGGCGATCTGCAGCAGCGGCGAGGTCCACAGCCTGAACAACGACGGCGAGGAGTCGCTGGAATTCATCGCCCTGATCCTCTACTGAGCCGGGAAAAAGGAGCAACGTCTTTTCGGGAGGCTGATCGCGCTTGACCAGGATACTGTTCGTCTGCCACGGCAAGCCTCTAACAAAAGCCGATTTTCCTTGTAAAATCAAGCACTTTTGACCATCCCTCACGCAGTCTACACCCCGTTTGCACCTCGCGAACCCGGGAAAATATGGGAAAAACAGGTTTGTCTTGCCATTGGAAATGTAAGTATGTCTGGATAATATCTGACAGCATTTGAGCAAAGCCGCAATGCCTTGGAAAACCTGTCTTTTTTCTATTCCTTCAAAGACCAACCGTAAGTTTTACACCTTTTGTATCAACACACCAAGCCCGCCATGACACCAATAGAAATACAAAACGCCTGTACTTGCAACGGTTATCCGTGCGGTACAGGCGTTTTTGTGGATATACGGATCAAACGATAAAACGCCTTCCGTAAGCTGTAGAAATGTGCTAAAATCATGACGGCAGTCGGAAAACAGTCTCATTTATTGCTGCGATTTCAGTAGATAGCTGGAAAAGAGCAAAATGGGCATTCTGTACGCCATATTATCTCTGCCGGTTTTTGTTCTTCTGATCAGATAGTTGATGCAAAAGTAAAAATCGGTTCCTGAACAAGAACAGAACACAGAGGGAGCACATTATCATTTGCGATTATTCAAATATTGTGTAACCTTAAACCGGCTTCTTCGTCTCTTTTATAGGACTCTTACGAAAGATGTGACGACAGTTTTATGAAATCAGATATTATTGATCAGCTGTTTTCACAATATTATAACGAAGCGCTCCTTTATTCGATCTCCTTATGTAAAAACCGAACGGTCGCAGAGGATATAGTATCCAATGCGTTTTTTAAGGCGCTGGGTATGGCTGACGATTCCATCCGGGATTTCAAGCCTTGGCTCCTGACAGTCTGCAGGAACGAGTTTATCAGCCTCTGCCGGAAGGAGAGCCGCTTTACCGGAGAAGACATCCCGGAAGATTATATTGATGACCGGGAAGAAGTGATCGAAGGGATCATTCGAAAGGAAGAGTATCGCTCCCTGTATCGAGCAATAGATCTGCTGCCCGATACGCAGAGGGAGGCGGTCATGCTTTTCTACTTTTCCGGGCTCCCGATCAAAAGCATTTCGGAGATCATTGAAAAAAGTGAAACAAACACAAAAGTCCTGCTGTGCAGGGCCAGGGAGAAACTCAGGAAGATTATGGAGGGAGACCAATGAATTTTGAAGACGCGTATAAAAAGCTGAGAGACGGCACCGCAACCGACGAGGAAGCCGCTTTCGTAGCAAGAGAACTGGAAAATGTCCGCAGGATCAGTTCTATTCTGGATAATCCTGAGCTTTCCGATCCCGGCATCAGTCAGGCGGAAATGGATACTGTCCAAAAGGCCAGAAAGGTTTTTAACCACAAAACGCTGATCCGAACAGTCGTTGTTGTTCTTTGCAGTCTGCTGGTGATTGCGGCAATCGTCTGTGCAATCCTTTTCATTCCGTCCAATATCTCTGCTTCCGGAAAAGTAAAGCTTACAAAGGAACAGGCCGTTGAGGCCGCCCACGCCTGTCTGGTGGAAGAGCTGGGTGAGGAAGAGGCTGGAAGATTCTACGTGGACTACGCCCACCGCCACTTGCGCTATGTGGGAAGCATTTTTGATGCGATCTATGTGTATAAAATCGAATACGAAGATATCCACGGACGGGAATACGAAATTGAAGTGAACAGCAATTCAGGGTATACCGTGATCCGGGACATCGATTTAGGATGAATCACATGAGACGGGAGAGCTTTTTCGCACTCCCGTTTTTTATGTGTAACCTTTCCTGCACTCCTGCGTCAACTGTATGAAAGCCAAAAATGAAAAGGAGACTAACCATGAATAACACGATCAAATTGACGCAGGATGAGGCCCTCCGGTGCGCGATCATTTACACCAACATTGGAAATGACGAGCCCGTCTGCATTTCCGGCAACCTCGCCGACGGACTGTTTCATTTCATCGTGACCACGCTTTATCTGAGATATGAATTCTATGTGGATGCTGGTAATGGTGAGGTTTTGGGAATCAGCACAGAACCACTCGCATATCCCGAGGCTCTCAATCTGTGCACCGCTGGGGAAAGACTTCCTAACGTTGCTTAATCTTATTTTCGATGGGAAAGGAACATAAAAATGAAGGTTTTCAAGAACGCAGTTCTGACAGTTCTTATTCTTGCCCTTGTCGTTTCCGTTTGCGGATGTGCCTTTGGGGGCAGTAAAAAGATAGGGAAAAACGCCGCGCTTCAAGCTGCTCTGGAGGATGCCGGATTATCATCCGATGAAGTGACCGACATCGACATCGAGCTGGAAAAAACGCTTTCTTCCGCCTGGTATGAGGTCGATTTCGAATCCGGCAGAGCCGAATATGAATACAGGATCAATGCTTATACCGGAGAGGTCCTCTCGTCTGCCACAGATTAGCACAGTGCGAAACTTGCTCTAAGCAAGAGATGCCAATTCCGGGCATAAAAAATAGCCGGTTTCACAGAAGTCACTCTGTAAAATCGACATCCCTTGTGCTATAATTTAATTTGTGATTTTAGACGCTGCGCTCGGTTACACGCCGACAATGCACGTCATTATGAACCATCAACTTAGAAAAGTACAATAAGATCTACAAGGTGCAATTGCCGAAGATCACTCCCCATGTTTGCAGACACACGTTCTGCTCCAAGATGGCAAAGAACGGGATGAATCCCAAAACGCTGCAATACATCATGGGGCACAGCGACATCAGCGTTACGCTGAACACCTATACCCATGTCAGCTTCGAAGACGCACAGGCCGAAGTGAAGCGCATGAGTGCCGGCTGAAAAAGCCGAGGTGTAAACGCAATGGTTTTACACCTTATTTTACACCTTTTTTGCACTTTTCCATGCCACGAGGTGCCGCCAGATGCCACGAAACGAAGTGAGGAATTAGCCGGGAAATGGCTGATTTTAGGGCTTTTTTGAGGTTTTTCGAGGATGATAAAAATACTATTCGTTTGCCACGGCAACATCTGCCGCAGTCCGATGGCGGAATTCTATATGAAGGACCTCTGCGCCCGCGCGGGGCTGGCCGAGCGCTTTGAGATCGCCTCCGCCGCGACCAGCGCGGAGGAGCTCGGCAACGGCGTCTATCCCCCGGTGCGAAGGCTGCTGAACGAGCGGGGGATCGACTGCTCCGGCAAGACCGTGCGCCTGCTGAAGCCCTCGGATTATGAGGCCTTCGATCTCATCCTCGGCATGGACGCCTACAATCTGCGCAACATGCGCCGCCTGCTCGGCGAGGATGAGGCGGGCAAGCTGCGCCTGCTGCTGGATTACGCCGGCCGGCCGGGCGAGAGCGTGGCCGACCCCTGGTACACCCGCGATTTCGAGGCAGCCTGGGAGGACGTGACCGAGGGCTGCCGCGGCCTGCTCGCGGCGCTGACCGGCGCGCGCGTCGTCGACTTCGCCGGCTGCGGGACGCGGGAGGAGCTCTGGGAGGCGCTGCGCGCGGCCGTGGAGCCGCCGGACTGGTTCGGCGCCAACCTCGACGCGCTGTGGGACCTGCTCACGGGCGAAGAGCCGAAGGACGCGCACTGGGTCCTCGCCCTGCCGCGCGAGAGCAGCCCGGCCTATGACTACGCGGCGCGCATCCGCGCCGTATTCGAAGAGGCGGAACGGCTAGCCTGAGAAGGAAAAAAAGAGGAACGCGGCTGTGCGTCTGCACAGCCGCGTTCCTCTTTTTGCTGCTTATTTCAGCCCGTAGAGCTTTGTGTACTTGTCTTCCAGATAGTCGAGATAGTAGTCCGGATTCAGGCTCTCACCGGTGATCGCGCGGATCCACTCGTCCGGCGTGGTGAGCGAGGCGATGGAGAACACCTTCTCCGTCAGCCAGTCGCGGATCCTGCCCAGCTCGCCCGCGCGCACGGCGGCGTCCACGTCGAAGTCCTTCTTCATCGTGTTCAGGATCTGCGCGCCGTAGGCGTTGCCCAGCGCATAGCTCGGGAAGTAGCCGAAGTAGACGCTCGACCAGTGCACGTCCTGCAGGCAGCCCCGCGTGTCATCCGGCACATCAACGCCGAGGTATTCCTTGTATTTCGCATTCCAGAGCGCGGGGATCTCGTCGACCGTGATCTCGCCGTTGACGAAGGCCTTCTCCAGCTCATAGCGGATCATGATGTGCAGGCAGTAGCTCAGCTCGTCGGCCTCGGTGCGGATGAGGCTCGGCCGCGCGATGTTCACCGCCTCGTAGAGCTCGCGGTCCGTAATGTCGTCGAAGGTGCCGCCGGACAGCTCCCGGATCTTCGGCGCGACGAAGGACACGAAGGCCTCGCTGCGGCCGATCAGGTTCTCGTAGAAGCGCGAGATCGTCTCATGCATGGCGTTGGACATGTTGTTGTCGCAGTGCTGGTCGAACAGCTCCTGCGGTTCGTTCTGCATGAACAGCGCGTGGCCGCCCTCGTGCAGAGTCGTGAAGACGTTGGAGATGAAGCTCTCCTCATGGTAGTGCGTCGTCACGCGCACGTCGTGGTTGCCGAAGTTCGTGGTGAAGGGGTGCTCGGTCGTCATCAGCACCAGAGCGCTCTTGCGCAGGCCCTCCAGCTCAAGGAGGTATTTCGACATGGCCTCCTGCTGCGGGATGGGGACGGGGCGGGACATGAAATCCTCGCGGATGGGCTTGCCCTCCTCCACGACGCGGTGCAGCAGCGGTACGATGCGCGCCTTGAGCGCGGCGAAGAAGGCGTCGAGCTGCTCGATGCTGCCGCCCTTTTCCATGTCGTCGATGCAGGTGTCGTAGATCGTGGCCTTCTTCTCGTCGCGCAGCTCGACCGCGATGCGCTGATAGCGGATCAGATCGGCGAGCGAGTCGCGGAAGAGCGAGAAGTCCCCGGCCTTCTTTGCCTTCAGCCAGGCGCCGTAGGCCTTGCTGGAGGCGAGGTCCATCTCGTAGGCCAGCTTGGCGGAGATGTTCTTTTCCTTCGCGTAGTCCTCGTAGAGATATTCGATCGCCTTCTTCTGCACCGGCGTGAGGCCCTCGCTGTCGGCGTGCAGCTCGACGACGAGCTTCTGGAAGGTCTTGGAATGGGTCATCTTGTGGAGCCGCTGGCCGATCACGGCCATGTCCTCGCCGGCCTGGTCGATGCCCTCTTCGGGCGCGCAGCACTCCATGTCAAAGCTGACCTTGCCGAGGCAGCGGCCGTAGGCGGCGATCTCGTCGAGCAGCGAGAAGAGCTTTTTGAGTTTCTGTTGGTTGGTCATGGTTGGTCTCCTTCTAAATCGTTTGCGGGGCTTGCCGCCCGGCGGCGTCAGCCCGAAAAATGTTGGCAGAGATGCTTCACGCAGCAGATCTCGCAGTTCGGCCTGCGCGCGTCGCAGACGGCGCGTCCGTGCAGCACGAGGCAGTGGCAGAAGTCCGAGGAGCGCTCCGGCGGCAGAAGCTTCCGCAGCTCCCGCTCGATCTTCTCCGGCTCCTTCAGGCCGTCCACCAGGCCCATGCGGTTCGTCAGCCGGATACAGTGCGTGTCCACCACCGTCGAGCCGGGCACATGGTATACGTCGCCGAGGATGAGGTTGGCGGTCTTGCGCCCGACGCCGGGCAGCGCCGTCAGTTCCTCCATGGTGTCCGGCACTCGGCCGCCGTGCTTTTCGAGCAGCGCCTGCGCGCAGGCGACGATGTCCCGCGCCTTGGCGCGGTAGAAGCCGCAGGAGTGGACGTAGCGCTCCACCTCCGCGACATCGGCCTCGGCAAAGGACTCCAGCGTCGGGAAGCGCGCGAAGAGGGCGGGCGTGATCTGGTTGACCCGCTCGTCGGTGCACTGGGCGGCCAGCCGCACGGAAAACAGCAGCTCATAGGCCTTGTTGTAGTCCAGCGTGCAGCTCGCCTCGGGGTATTCCTCCAAAAGCAGCCGCACGATCTCATGAACCTGTTCCTGCGTGCGCATAGCCCTGTCACCTCTCTTTGGACCTTGCTCACTCATTATATAGGCGCTTTATTTTTTCGTCAAGCGAGCGTGGAACTTTTTGGCACGACGCGCGTCAAACAGGTAACCGAGATGTCGCGGGAGGACACAGATATGAAACGCAGGACAGAAAAGATCATGGCGGCGCTGCTTGCGGCCGCGCTGCTGACGACGCTGCTGGCCGGCTGCGGGAACGCGGGTCGGGCAATGGCCGGGGAAGGACACGTCAAGCCGCAGAAGGGTTTTCTAGCTGCTTTTTTCGAGCCGGCCAGGAAAACGAGCATCGGCAAAGACAGCGGCTTTACGGCTTTCGATACGGCGCTGATCGAGCATCTGGCGGCGGAGGGCTGCGGCGAGGAGAGCTTTCTTGTTTCTCCGCTGTCCCTGCGCGCGGCGCTGGCTCTGGCCGCGCTCGGCGCGGAGGGCGAGACGAAGGAAGAACTGCTGCAGGCGATGGGCTTTGCCGACGAGGAGGAGATGCTGGACTGGTATGCCGCCGTACTCGCGTCGACGGACATCTTCGAGGAAGAGGCCCGGAAGCACCGGGAATGGATCGATTCGTTAGCGGAGAGTCTGTTTTCGGAGGTCCGCGGTACGGATACGGAGCGCGCCTACCGCGTCGTCAACTCCCTGTGGGGGAACGAGCAGTACTTCGGCGAATTCCGGGACGACTATGTGCAGCGGGCGGCCGCGCTCCGCGCCGCAGCGTCCAGAGTGCCGGCGGCGGAGATCACCGACGCGGTGAACGACTGGGTGAACGAGCAGACGCAGGGCATGATCCCGCAGGTGGTCAAAGATCTGTCGAAGGCGTCCGGGGCGCTGGTCAACGCGCTCTATCTCCGCACCGCGTGGGAAGACGAATTCTATGTGCTGGGAGAAGACGTTTTTATCACCGCGCGGGACGAAAAGACGACGATGGAATTCATGGCGCGGCACGACGATCTGCTGTATTATGAGGACGGGAAGACCCAGCTCGTCGTGCTGCCCCTGCGAGGGAACATGAAGATCGCTTTCGTGCTGGGCAGCACGGAGGATATCCGCGGCAAGCTGGACAAAGCGGAGTACGAGGACGTCGTCGTGACGATCCCGAAGTTCGAGCTGGAGACGGAGCTGACGGATCGCGAACTGGTCCGCTTTCTCGAAGCGCAGGGCGCCGTGCTGCCGGTCAGCGAAGGAGAGGCGGACTTTTCCGCCATGTTCGAGGAGCAAGTTCTCCCCGACGGCACGCCGGTGACCTGGTACATCGGCGATATCCTTCAGAAGTCGAAGCTCAAGCTGGATGAGGACGGCATTGAAGCCGCCGCGGCAACGGTGGTCGAAATGTATCCATCAGCCGTCGCCATGCCGGGCGACCCTCCGAAGATCTTCACGGCCGACCGCCCCTTCGCCTTCTATCTCTACAGCGACTATAGCGGGCTGCACGATTTTCCGCCGTACGACGCCTGCGGCGAGGAGCCGGAGCTGCTGTTCTTCGGGCAGTATCTGGGATAACAAAACGAGAGCCGGATCGGTCGATCCGGCTCTCGTTTTGCTTGTTACAGCCGCGCGAGCAGGCGCCGCGCGCCCTCGACGAGAAAGGCGAAGTTCCTCTCGTCGCAGACGGTGTCCCTCGCGGTGTGGATGCGCGCCATATAGAGGCCGAGCAGGGGCGACCTGTTCAGCGCCGCCACGCCCACGCCGCAGCGGAAGTTGACCTGATCCGAGGGGTAGAAGGCGCCGAGCGGCCCTTCGAGGTGCACCTGCTTGTCCGCCGTGTCCGTGAAGGCCTCCGCGAGCGCCGCCCCGGCGAGCTTCCGGGCCCGGCCGCTCTGGACGAGGAGGATGTGGTCGCCGTCCGAAACGCAGTCGAAGTTGACCACGAGCTTGTCCTTCAGGGCCTTTTTGTGCCGCGAGGCAAAATTGGCCGAGCCGAAGAGCCCGGTCTCCTCGTGGTCGAAGAAAACGAAGGCGCAGCGGGCGCGCTCTTCCTCGCTCAGCGTTCCGATCAGCTCGCAGAGCGTCACGACGCCGGAGCTGTTGTCGTTGACGGTGTGGGGGTTGGGCGGGCCGAAGAGAAAGACATACAGGAGCAGCCCCATCGCCAGGAAGAACGAGAGCATCATCGCCCCCGGCGCGTAGAGGCCCAGGCGGATCAGCACGAAGGCGAGCAGCGCCGCCAGCGCGAAGAAGGGCAGCATGATGAGCAGCTGATAGAGCAGATAGATCACGAAGTTTTTCGGCGTGATGAAGTTCGGGAAAGGCAGGCGGGCGCAGGTGTCGTAGTGCGCGGTGAAGATCACCTCGGCGCTCTCGGGGCTGCCCAGCACCAGGTTGCGGCAGCGGGGCGTGCCGCCCTCCTCCACGACCAGATCGGGGAGCCGGCTCCGCATGAAGTCGATGAAGCGCAGCTTCTGCGCCTTCGTCTTGCGCACCTGCCAGTCGCGCAATATCTCGCGGGACAGATCGGTCATCGCTTGTTCCTCCTCATGGAAAAGGCCGGAGCGGCGACCCCGGCCTCAGATAAAAAGCTTTGCAGAATTTTACGCGGGTTTGCGTTGATGTTTTATCGGCTCAGCACGACGTTGCCGCCGCACTCGATCACGTCGAAGGTCGTGCCGGTGTAGGTGATGCCGCCGCACTGCCACTCGACCGCCAGCGGGAGCGTGAGGCTGCCGCTGTCCGGCAGGTCCACCGTGAAGCTGCAGGAGCCGAAGGGCGTCACGGTGCGGACGTTCTCCTCAACGTTGATGGCGGGCTGCGTCAGAGACGCGGTCTGCTCGCCGAGCATGAGGTGCACCTGGTGGGCGCTGAAGAAGGCGCTGTGGGATTCACAGCTGACGCTGACCGTGACGACCGCTTTGTTGCTGTCCGCGGACACGGCGCTCCACTCGGCGATCAGATTCAGCGCGACGCCGGTGTTGGAGCGGAAGCTGCCGGAGCCGAGGCTGACGCCGACCGGCACGGGCTCGGGCGTCGGGGTGGGTTCCGGCGTGGGCGTGGGCGCAGGGGTCGGAGTCGGGGTCGGCGCGGGCGTGGGCTTCGGTGTGGGCGCAGGGGTCGGGGCCGGTGTGGGCGCAGGGGTCGGGGCCGGCGTGGGCGCGGGCGTGTTCGCGGGAGCCGGGGCCGGCGTGGGCTGCGGCGTCGTCTCGACCGGGGCGGGCTCGACGCTCACCTCGACCGGCGGCGCGGCCGTGGGCTCCGGCGCGGGCTCGACCTTGTCCAGATCGCGCAGCACCGTGGCGATCACGGCGGCGATCAGCAAAAAGACGATGATGAATAAAACGGCTTTGACTTTTCCTTTATGCATAGCGGGAAGCTCCTCCCTTTCGTGTTCTTTCGACAGAAGTATACAACGCCCGGCAAAAAAAGTCCATCGGCGCAGCCGATGGTTTAAGGTTTCTTAAAAAATTGAGGTTAGTTAAGAGCGCTCAAAGGCTTTTCCCCTATAAACTCCCGTTTTCCGTTATCACAGCAAAAAGCCATCGCCTTTTTTCAGGCGATGGCTTTTTGAACGAGCTTCTTACAGCTGCTTCTGCGCGTTGATCTTCACGCCGGGGCCCATGGTGGAGGCGGTGACGCAGGACCGGATGTACTGGCCCTTGGCGGCCGCGGGCTTGGCCTTGACGATGGCGCCCAGCAGAGCGACATAGTTCTCGTAGAGCTTGTCGACGCCGAAGCTGACCTTGCCGATGGGGCAGTGGATGATGTTGGTCTTGTCCAGACGGTACTCGACCTTACCGGCTTTGGCTTCCTTCACGGCCTGAGCGACGTTCGGGGTGACGGTGCCGGCCTTCGGGGAGGGCATGAGGCCCTTCGGTCCGAGGATCTTACCGAGACGGCCGACGGTGCCCATCATCTTGGGGTTGGCGATGACGGAGTCGAACTCGAACCAGTTCTCCTTCTGGATCTTCTCGACGTACTCCATGCCGCCGGCGTAATCGGCGCCGGCCGCGAGGGCCTCGTCCACCTGCTCGGGCGGGCAGAAGACCAGGACGCGCACGGTCTTGCCGGTGCCGTTGGGCAGCACGATGGCGCCGCGGACCTGCTGATCGGCGTGACGGCCGTCGACGCCCAGCTTCACATGCAGCTCGACGGTCTCGTCGAACTTGGCCTTGCTGGCGTTGATGACCAGCTGCAGGGCCTCCTGCGGATCGTACAGGGCCTGCTTATCGATGAGCTTCGCGCTCTCTTTATAATTTTTACTTCTAAACAATGTTGTTTCCTCCTAAGAATGTGGTTTTACACGGATGGATAAATCCTCCCACGTTGTGACACGGGATCAGACCCGCGTCGAAAGGAGCGTTCAGTCGCCTACGACGACGCCCATGGAGCGGCAGGTGCCGGCGATCATGCTGATGGCGGAGTCGATGTCCGTGCAGTTGAGGTCGGGCAGCTTCTGCTCGGCGATCTTGCGGACGTCTTCCTTGCTGATGGTGGCGACCTTGTCGCGCTGGGGAACACCGGACGCGGTGTCGATGCCGCAGGCCTTCTTGATGAGCAGCGCGGCGGGGGGCGTCTTGGTGATGAAGGTGAAGCTGCGGTCGGAGTAGACGGTGATGACGACGGGGATCATCATGCCCATGTCGCCCTTGGTCCGCTCGTTGAAGTCCTTGGTGAACTGACCGATGTTGACGCCGTACTGGCCCAGAGCGGGGCCGACGGGGGGCGCCGGAGTCGCTTTGCCGGCGGGAACCTGGAATCTGACGTATCCAACTACTTTCTGTGCCAACTTAAAGCACCTCTTTCTTAATTAATCTTTGACGACCTCGACCTGATCGAGCTCCAGGTCCACGGGCGTTTCTCTGCCGAACATCGAGACCACCACGCGCACCCGGTTCTTTTCGGGCTCGAGCTCGTCCACCACGCCGATGAAGCCGGACAGCGGGCCGTCGTTGACCTTGACGCTGTCGCCTACCGCGTAGCCGACGACGATCTCCTTGCGTTCCACGCCGAGATCGTAGATTTCCTGCTCCGTCAGGGGAACGGCCTTGCCGTCGGACCCTACGAAGCCTGTTGCGCCGCGAACATTATGGACCAGATGCCAGCTGTCGTCCGTCAGGATCATCTTGATGAGCACGTAACCGGGGAACACCTTGCGCTCAACGGTCTTTTCGCCGTTGTCGGTGTATTCGGTGACGGTCTCCATCGGGATGCTGACCTCGCGGATCAGGTCCGTCATTCTGCGGTTTTCGGCGGCCTTCATAACGGCGGCCGCCACTGCGTTTTCATACCCGGAATAGGTATGCACGACATACCATTTCGCTTCTTCAGCCATTGTTTTAACCGAACAGGTTGATCAATCCGTTCACCAGCGCGCCGGCCACCAGGTCGAAGACCCAGAGACCCAGAGCGGAAACCAGAATGACGACGACGGAAACGCCCGTGTTGTTGACAAGCTGCTTGGAAGTCGGCCAGATGACCTTCTTCAGCTCGCTCTTCATTTCACGGAACCATTTGCCGATCTTCTTAAAGAAGCCGAGCTTGACGTTTTCGTCCTTCTTCACGGCGGTGACGGCCTTGGCGGGAGCGGAATTCGTCGCTTTCGTCGCTTTTTCTTCAGCCATTTTCACGCATCCTTTCTGAAGCTTACTTGGTTTCCACGTGCTTGGTGTGCTTTCTGCAGAAGGGGCAATACTTGCTGCGCTCCAAACGATCAGACGTGTTTTTCTTGTTCTTGATCGTGTTGTAGTTCCTCTGCTTGCATTCATCGCATCTGAGTGTGATTTTTACTCTTGCGCCTGCAGCCATTCTTTCGGCACCTCCTATTTTATTTACTCACCTTGGGTGAGCATTGCCTCCCTGTATTGCATGCAAAAGACCTCTGTTTCCGCAAAAAGGCGCGCAAAAAGAAACCTCTCATGCGACAGGTAACATACAATATAGCACAGCGCTCCGGCGAGGTCAAGCATTTTTCTCGCAGAAATACAGGTTTTTTTCGCAGTTTCTCGCCTTGCGGGAGAGCGGAAAAGATGATATAGTACAATCGAAAAGAGGAGATGAAGAGCTCATGGACTATCAGGAGGCGCTGCGCTATATCGACGGCGTGCAGTGGCTGGGCTCCCGCCCCGGCCTGGAGCGGGTGACGGAGCTGCTGCGCCGGCTGGGCGACCCGCAGAAACGGCTGCGCTTCGTCCACATCGCCGGCACCAACGGCAAAGGCAGCTGCGCGGCGATGACGGCCTCGGTGCTCAAGGCCGCGGGCTACAAGACGGGGCTCTTTACCTCGCCCTATCTCTTCCGCTTCAACGAGCGCATGCAGATCAACGGCGAGCCCATCGGCGACGAGGTCCTCGCCGCGCTGGTCACGGAGATCCGCCCCCACGCCGACGCGATGGACGACCACCCCACGGAGTTCGAGCTGATGACGGCGGCCGCCCTGCTCTGGTACGCGCGCGAGCGCTGCGACCTCGTCGTGCTCGAGGTCGGCCTCGGCGGAAGGCTGGACGCCACCAACGTCATCGAGGCCCCGGAGCTCTGCGTCATCATGAACATCGGCCTCGACCATACCGAGATCCTCGGCGGCACCGTGGAGGAGATCGCGGCCGAGAAAGCCGGGATCGTCAAGCCCGGCGCGGACGTGGTGCTCTATGAGCAGCAGCCGAGCGTCATGGACGTGGTGCGCCGGGTCTGCGGGGAGAAGGGCGCGAAGCTGACGGTCGCGGACTTTGCGCAGATCCGCCCGGAGTTCGACAGCCTCGACGGGCAGGTCTTCACCTATAAAAACGATGCCTACGCGATCTCGCTGCTCGGCGCGCACCAGCGCAAAAACGCCGCCGTGGTGATCGAGGCGGTGAAGGCACTGCGCCGCCGAGGCTTTTGCATCGAGCAGGAGGCGCTGGAGCACGGGCTCTACGCCACGGCCTGGCCCGCGCGCTTCGAGCTCGTGAGCGAGGAGCCGCCCTTCGTGGTGGACGGGGGACACAATCCCCAGTGCGCCCAGACCGTGGCGGACAACCTCCGGACCTATTTCCCCGACCGGCGGCATGTACTGCTGATCGGCGTGCTGGGGGACAAGGATTATCCTGCCATGCTGGATATCCTCGCACCGGAAGCGGACGGCTTCGTCTGCGTCACGCCGGACAGCCCGCGCGCCCTGCCGGCGGACAAGCTGGCCGAGGCACTTTCAAAATACGGGAAGCCCGTCCGCGCCTGCACAGATATCCGCGAGGGCGTGGCCTCGGCGCAGGATCTGGCCGGAGAGGACGGCATGGTCTGCGCGGTCGGCTCGCTGTATATGGCCGGCGCGATCCGCGCCTGCTTCGGGCTGAAATAAGGAGAATCCCCCAGTCGCCTCCGGCGACAGCCCCCTTTAGGCAAGGGGGCCTGAGAGGACGATTGAAATCCCCCAGTCGCCTCCGGCGACAGCCCCCTTTAGGCAAGGGGGCCTGAGAAGAACGATTGAAATCCCCCAGTCGCCTCCGGCGACAGCCCCCTTTAGGCAAGGGGGCCAGTAAGGAAGGTGATCGAATTGAGAGTCATGGCCATCGACTACGGCGACGCCCGCATCGGCCTGGCTGTTTCGGATCTGCTCGGCCTGTTCTGCGGCGAGGCCTGGACCATGGAGGAATGGAACATGGAACGCGCCGCCGCGCGCATCGCCGGGGAAGTCAAGCAGCGCGAGGTCGGCACGCTGGTGCTCGGCCTGCCGAAAAACATGGACGGCACCGAGGGGCCGCGCGCGGAGAAGAGCCGCGCCTTCGCCGGACTTCTGCAGGCGGAGACGGGGCTGCCCGTCGTGCTGTGGGACGAGCGGCGCAGCAGCATCGAAGCGCACGCCATCCTCCACGCCAACGGGAAAAAGGAAAAGGTACACCGCCGCACGGTGGACGCCGTGGCGGCCGGCCTGATCCTCGAGGGCTACCTCGGGTCTTTGAAGAAAAGCACATAAAATCAAAATAGGGAACAATACTACGAAAAGGAGCGAACAACATGAACGGTGAAGCAGCAGCTGTGATCCAGACCAGCAAGAATTCGTTTTTCGAGACCATTGGACAGTTCAAGGTCGGAGACATCTCCGTCTCCAGTATCCTGTCCGCCATCCTGACCTTCCTCATCTGCCTGATCGTCATCAAGATCATCACGACCGGCGTGAACAAAGCGCTGGACAAGTCCAGAAAGATCGACAACACCCTGCGCGGCTTTATCACCTCCGCGGTGAAGGCGGTGCTCTGGGTCATCGCCGGCATCATCGTGGCCAACGCCCTCGGCATCGACACCGCCTCGCTCGTGGCGGTCGTCGGCATCGCCGGTCTGGCGCTGTCCCTCTCGGTGCAGAACATCCTCTCCAACCTCTTCTCCGGATTGACGCTGCTGATCACCAAGCCCTTCACGGCCGGTGATTTCGTCGAGGTCGCGGGCAAGAGCGGCATCGTCAAGACCGTCGGCCTCTTCTACACCCAGCTCGACACGCTGGACAACGTGGCCGTCAGCATCCCCAACGGCGACGTGACCGCCTCCAGCGTCAACAACTACAGCCGCGAGCCGCTGCGCCGCGTGGACCGCACTTTCACGGTCGCCTACGACAACAGCACCGAGGCCGTCAAGGCCGCCGTGCTCGAGGCCGTGGCGAAGGACGAGCGCATCCTCGCCGATCCCGCGCCCTTCGTGAGACTGCTCGAGTACAAGGGCAGCACCGTGGACTTCGTGGTGCGCGTCTGGTGCAAGGGCGCCGATTACTGGGACGTGTACTTCGACCTCAACGAGAACGTGCGCGAGAGCTTCGCCGCAAACGGCGTGAAGTTCAGCTACGAGCATGTGAACGTGCACATCGTCGAGAAATAACGACAGTTTTTGAAAAACAAGGAAACCGGCCTTCGCTTTGCCGCGAAGGCCGGTTTTTTCTGGCGAAAGCTGGAAAACTGAAAGAGTTTTCCGCCGTTATTTTTCTCCCGGACGCACATACTGAAACCGTATGCGAAGACTTTGGGAGGGAGATTTTCGGCATGAAAAAAATATTGTTGACCGGCCTGTGCGCCCTGCTGCTGAGCGCGCTGCTGCCGCCCGCGGCCCTCGCCCGCGAGGTGCTCGTCGGCGGCCAGGCCGTCGGCATCCGGATCGAGACGCAGGGCGTGGCGGTGGTCGGACTGGCCGAGGTCGAGACGGCGGAGGGACCGCGCTCGCCGGCCGCGGACGCGGGCTTTCGCGTCGGCGATACGATCGTAAAGATCGGCGAGCGGGAGATCACGGGCGCGGCGGACTTCCTGGCCGCGGTCGCGGGGCTGGAGGGGCGCGCGGCCCCGGTGACGGCCCTGCGCAACGGCCGGAGCCTGTGCATGATGGTGCAGCCGGCGCTGTCGACGGAGGGCCAGTGGATGCTGGGCCTGTGGCTGCGGGACGGGCTGAGCGGTGTGGGCACGCTGACCTTCTGCGACCCGGACAGCGGCGTCTACGGCGCGCTCGGCCACGCCGTCAACGACGAGGAGAGCGGCGCGCGGCTGACGATCTCGGGCGGCAGGATCACCGACATGCAGATCACGGGCGTGGTGCCCGGTCTGCCCGGCACGCCGGGCGAACTCAGCGGCTGCGCGGACGCGGGCCGCGTGCTCGGCAGCGTGGAGAAAAACACCGACAAGGGCATCTTCGGCCACGCCGCCGCGCCGGAGGGCCGCGCCGTGGAGACCGGCGAGATCCGCACGGGCGACGCGACGATCCTCGCCACGGTGGAGGGCCGCGAGGTGAGGGAGTACAGCGTGCGCATCGACCGCGTTTACAGCGAGAACGGCGCGCGGCGCGTGCTGCTGACGGTGACGGACCCGGCGCTCAAGGCGCGGACCGGCGGCATCGTGCAGGGCATGAGCGGCAGCCCCATCCTGCAGGACGGCAAGCTCGTCGGGGCCGTGACGCATGTGTTCATCAACAGCCCCGAGCGCGGCTACGGCCTCGGCATCGAGGACATGCTCGCCGAGGCGGGCCTGGCGGCATAAGGAAAAGAGACGGCTCTGCCGTCTCTTTTCCTTTGTTGAAAAATCGTATCGCCTCCTCTTGACAAGAAGATATTGGAGTGATATCATTTTGATATCAAGTCAAAGGAGGCTTGCGACATGAAAGAAATCGTACTCAACAACAAAAAGAATGGCATGGCCATGCTGCTGCTCTTCGTTCTCCTGTACCTCGCCGGGATCGGCGCGGTCGTCGCGGGCGGGATCCTGCTCGACCGCGGTGTGAAGGTCGGCGCCGCTCTGTTCGTACCCGGACTCGTCTGGACGATGGCCGGCTGGATCTTCTTCCTCGGTCTCAAGGTGCTCAAGCCCCAGGAGGCTCTGGTGCTGACGCTCTTCGGCAAGTACGTCGGCACGCTCAAGGACGCGGGCTTCTATTTCGTCAACCCCTTCTGCACGGCGGTCAACCCCGCGGCAAAAACCAGGCTGAACCAGTCCGGCGATGTGGACGGCGGTCAGAGCAGCGCCCTGCTGAACGCAGCCCTGGGCAAGAGCGTGGATGTTACCGCCGAGATGCCCAGCAAGAAGATCTCCCTGAAGGCCATGACGCTCTCCAACAGCCGCCAGAAGATCAACGACTGTCTCGGCAACCCCGTCGAGATCGGCATCGCCGTCATTTGGCGCGTGTTGGACACGGCCAAGGCCGTCTTCAACGTGGACAACTACAAGGAATATCTCTCCCTGCAGTGCGACAGCGCCCTGCGCGACATCGTGCGCGTCTATCCCTACGACGTGGCGCCGAACGTCGATACCACGGGCGACGGCATCGCCGACGAGGGGAGCCTGCGCGGCTCGAGCGAGCTCGTGGCGCAGCGCATCCGCGACGAGATCCAGCGCAAGGTGGCCGAGGCCGGTATCGAGGTCGTCGAGGCCCGCATCACCTACCTCGCCTACGCCCCGGAGATCGCGGCGGTCATGCTGCAGCGTCAGCAGGCCAGCGCCATCATCGACGCGCGCAAGATGATCGTCGACGGCGCGGTGGGCATGGTGGAGATGGCGCTCGAGCGCCTGAGCGAGAACCACACCGTCGAGCTCGACGAGGAGCGCAAGGCCGCCATGGTCTCGAATCTGCTGGTCGTGCTCTGCGGCAACCGCGACGCGCAGCCGGTCGTCAACTCCGGCAGCCTGTACTGAACCGCCATGGCCGAGAAAAAACAGGTGCCTCTGCGCCTCAATCCCAAGCTCTATGACGCGCTGGCGGCCTGGGCCGAGGACGATTTCCGCTCGCTCAACGGGCAGATCGAATACTTGCTGACCGAGTGCGTCAAACAGCGGAAGAAGAACGGGAAATACGTGTCCGAGACGATCGACGAGCCGATCGAGCTCGATATTGAGTGAGGTGCAGGGATGAAGAGAAGAGTTTGGTATTGGATCACGGACGCGCTGGCTGCGGCTGCGCTGCTGGGCGCGACGATCTTCGTGCTCGTCCGCTGGCAGTCGATCCCGGCGCAGGTCCCCGTGCATTTCGGCGCGGGCGGCGAGATCACGAATTACGGGAGCAAGGCGAATTCTCTGGGATTGCTGCTCGTGCTCTCCTGGGTCCTGTTCGTGTCGACGCTCGTCCTCAGCTTCTTCCCGGAGAGCTGGAACATCCCGCGCCGCACGCCGCGCGCGTATCGGGCCGCCGGGGACGGGATGGCCGTGCTCCGCTTCGTGCTCGCGCTGTTTTTCGTCTGCCTCGAGCTCTGCACGGCGCTCTGCCGCGGCCTGCCGGTCTGGCTCCTGCCCGCGCTGATCGCGGCGGTCGGCGGCTGCATCGTCTATATGCTTATCCAGGGCTTCCGGAGGTGAAGCAATGAATATTCCGACTGTCAACTATATCATGTTCGCCCTGCAGATCGCGGCGGGGCTGCTGCTCCCGGCGGCGCTGGGACTGATCCTTCGAAAAAAATACGGCTGCCGCCCGCTGCCCTTTTTCGTCGGCTGCCTGGTGTTTCTGGGCTTCGCGCTGGTGCTCGAGAGCACCGTGCACAACCTGGTGCTGACTGGTTCGGTCGGGGAAAAGATCCTGTCCGCGCCCTGGCTCTATGCGCTCTACGGAGGTCTCGCGGCGGGGCTTTTCGAGGAATGCGGGCGCTATCTCGCCTTCCGCACGGTGCTGCGCAAGGCGCAGGACGAGGACAAAAACGCGCTGATGTACGGCGCGGGCCACGGCGGCATCGAATGCTTCGCGCTGCTCGCGGTCACGGGCGTGAGCAATCTTGTGTATGCGCTGCTGCTCAGCCACGGGCAGGAGGCGCTGCTGACCGCGCAGGTGCCGGAGGCCTCGCTCGCGCAGTGGGAAGCGATCAAGCTGCAGCTCACGCAGAGCGCCCCGGAGATCTATATGCTGGGGATCGCGGAGCGCGTCCTGGCGCTCGCGCTGCAGCTGTCGCTCACGGTGCCGGTCTGGTTTGCCGCCAAGGACGGCGTGCGGGCGAAAGGACTTCTGCCGCTGGCTGTCCTCCTGCATGCCGCCGTGGACGGAAGCACGGCGCTGCTCGGCGGCGTCCTGCCGAGCGTCGGGGTGGAGCTTGTCCTCCTTCTGGAGACTCTGGCCGCGGCGTTGCTGGCCCGCGCGATCTGGAAGCGGTATCACGTCCCCGCAAAGGCAAAGGAATAAAGACGACTTTCTCCCCAGCTTCGGCGGGGAGAAACTTTTTTCCCCGCCGCGCGAAAAAAGTGTTGACAAACGGTGACAGGTTTGATACACTTACTAAGCCGTGGCCGAGTGGTTCAGTCGGTTAGAACGCCGGCCTGTCACGCCGGAGGTCGAGGGTTCAAGTCCCTTCTCGGTCGCCACTCATGCCCCTTTTTTAAGGGGCATGAACTTTCGCTGATATAGCTCAGTAGGTAGAGCGCATCCTTGGTAAGGATGAGGTCGCCAGTTCGAATCTGGCTATCAGCTCCAAGAAAAGCCGCAGGCCCTTTTGGGCCTGCGGCTTTTCTTGTTGTTGGTCGATTTCGAACTGGCGACCTCCATTTAAGCTCGGCGGAGCCGCGCGGAATAGGCATCACAACACGTCTCGCGCTGTGCGCGAGATGCGTTGTGCCAGTTCGAATCTGGCTATCAGCTCCAAGAACAGAGCAGCCCCATCCGGGGCTGCTCTGTTCTTATAGTTTATCGTTAATCGAACCGGCGACCTCACGCGCGGAGCGCGTTACCATATTGCTCCTGATTTGGTTCACGAAACGAAACGGCTCATATAACAACAAAAGTCAGCAATCCCGTGACGATATTTGCCGTTAAGGTATACGCTATGATCTTGCTCTTTGTCGTCTCATCAAAGAACTTGCTGTATACAAAGTACTCTGCAAGTATGACCATCACTTCCATGATCGCAAAGGTGATCATATATGGAACCGGAATAAGCATCAAGGCCAATTGAAGGATACTGTTCGAGATGAAATTTGCCGCAAAAATCGTCTTCAGTTTTTTGAGTTTGAACAGCAACGCAATGAGTATTTCGATCGCGATGGTCAGAAGGAGAACAGCGGCAAAAGATATCATGTTTGAAAACAAATTGCCGACGCGTGCTTTTGATACGGTGGTCATCGTATCGACGTCCAAGGTTATGCTGCTTGCAAAGTCTTTCCTGTGTATGACATCGGATAGTTTTATTTCTCCGGTAAGATTATCAATGATTATGACCCTGTAGGTGTCCGGTGTACCGAAATAGCCGAAATGGTGCGTGTGCCTGCTGTTGCCGCGGCAATCAGCAAACAGCAAATACGAGCCCCATCTGGTACTTTCGGAGATCCATCCGTCATAATTGATTCCATGCAAAGTTTCGAGCTGCGCTATCGTGATCGTTTCCAGGTCATTATAACCGGTCAACGTACTGTACTGCTCCCCGTTTCCGTTGTAATCCAGGGGAGACGCAAAGTTTGTTCCTGTTTCATCGTATACAAGCAGATCGATCAGATAGTTGTCCGTTGCTATGTTTTCCAGCGTGATTGAAATGCTGGGTTTAGGCCCTATATCTGCCTTTGCGATGGGACAAAAACAAAAGGATATGAAAACGATCATGCTCAGCGAAATAAAGAATTTGCTTATTTTATTCATGTCAATCCCCCCTTGTTTTCTAATACGAAAAAAACTACAAAAAGTTTCCTGCATCTATGAAAAAGCGACGTGACCGCTTAAGGTTCAGGCCGGGAAATCCAACGCACGAACCGGCGGCCTCACGCGCGAAGAAAACGGATCGCCGCGTCGCTGCGCTCCTCGCGATGACAGGACGCAGGGGCGGTCGCTGCGCGTGTAGGGGCCGGCCCAGGACGGCCCGCCGACGTGGTATCTGATCTGCGGGAGGGGCAAGCCCCTCCCCTACGGCGGGCGACGGGCTTTTTCCTTTCTCCCGCCGGAAAGGCAGTTGAACTGCGCGGCGCAATCTGTTATAATCCCCTTAGACGACCGCGGAGGAGGGACAGGCATGGCGCTCGATCAGAGCTATTTCGACGCGATCCGAATCGAGACCGTGAGAAAGAAATACTACAACGCCAACAAGGTGGAGGCGCTGCTCGCCGATATCCGCCGCCGCGCGCTGGAGCTGACCGAAGAGAACGAACGGCTGCGCCGGGAGCTTGCGCAGCTGACGGAGCAGAAGACCGAGATCGGCGACACGCTGCTCTCCGCCAAGTCCATCGCCCAGCAGATGCTGCAGGAGGCCAAAGCTCAGGCCGACGGCATCGTGAGCGCCGCTGAGGAGCGCGCCCGCGAGCTGCGCGCCGCGGCCGCCGCCGAGGAAGAGGCCGCGGTCCGCCGCACGGAGGCCTGCTACCGCCGGATGCGCGAGCGGATGATGAGCTGCGTCGACGCGCTCAACGCCGACTGGCAGGACTACCTCTGCTCGCTCGACGACGGAGAGGACGCGCCCGCCGATCTGGACGAGAAGGTCGGCGCGATCGCGCGCGAGATGTTCGCCCTCGACGAGGAGACCGAGACAGCGGGGGCCGAGCTCTGATATAACAACAAGAGAAGCCGGGTAACCGGCTTCTTTTATTATTTTTAAACGGCAATTTCCTCTTGCGCGTCGAAATCGTTTTCGTTATAATAAAAAGGGGTATGCCCCGATCTCATTGCGTGCGCGGCTCTCCATATCTTTGCCCCGCACAGCATCAAAAAAGGAGGAACGACACATCCCCGGGCTTGGGGTGCGGCAGTGTGGAGACCTGTCGCAAGGCGGCGCATCTCACAGCAGATGGCCGCGAGGGCGCTCAGGCGGAGGCCGGGCGTTCAAAGCCGGCAGACATGGCGACTGTACAGCTGAAAAACATCAAGAAGGTCTACCCTTACGTCAGCGGTGAGGAAAAGAAAAAGAACAGGAAAAAGAAAGACGACGAGCCGGAAAAGGCGAAGGTCAATCTGCAGATCACGGACGAGGGCGTCGTCGCCGTTCAGGAGTTCAATCTGGACATCGCGGACAAGGAGTTCATCGTGCTGGTCGGCCCCTCCGGCTGCGGCAAATCCACCACGCTGCGCATGGTGGCCGGGCTTGAGGAGATCACGGCGGGCGAGCTGTATATCGACGGCAAACTGATGAACGACGTCGCGCCGAAGGACCGCGATATCGCGATGGTCTTCCAGAGCTACGCGCTGTACCCGCACATGACCGTGTACGACAACATGGCCTTCTCCCTGAAGCTGCGCCACACGCCGAAGGATGAGATCGACCGCAAGGTGCGCGAGGCGGCCGAGATCCTCGACATCACCCAGTACCTCAACCGCAAGCCGAAGGCTCTGTCCGGCGGCCAGCGCCAGCGCGTCGCCATCGGCCGCGCGATCGTGCGCGCCCCGAAGGTCATGCTGATGGACGAGCCGCTGTCGAACCTCGACGCGAAGCTGAGAAACGAGATGCGCGCGGAGATCATCAAGCTGCGCGAGCGCATCGACACCACCTTCATCTACGTCACCCACGACCAGACCGAGGCCATGACCCTGGGCGACCGCATCGTCATCATGCGCGACGGCTACATCCAGCAGATCGGCACGCCGCAGGAGGTCTTCAACCACCCGGCGAACCTCTTCGTCGCGGGCTTCATCGGCATGCCCGTCATGAACTTCTTCGACGCCCAGCTCAAGCGCGTGGGCGACAAGTTCTTCGTCGAGCTCGGCGGCTACGAGGTCGAGCTCTCCCCGGAGAAGGAAGAGCGCCTGCTGAAAAACGATGTGCAGAGCCAGACCGTCACGCTGGGCGTGCGCCCCGAGCATACGCTCCTCGCGGACGAGGGCGTGCCCGCCAAGGTCGACGTCAGCGAGATGATGGGCTCGAGCGTGCATCTGCACGTCAGCGCGGAGGGCCGCGACGTCATCATCATCGTCCCGACGACCGACATGAAGAACAGCTACCGCATGGGCGACGCCGTCAAATTCAGCTTCAACGGCAACGTCGCGCACGTTTTCAGCAAAGAAACGGACAAGAACCTCGAGTGGTAATATCAGGAAATCCTGTTAATAAGACAGGCCGATTTTGCAATCGGTCTGTCTTTTTTTTGTAAAAAAGGGCGCTTTTTTGGCGAAAAACGGGGTTTTTTATCCGTTTTTTTGAGTTGAAACGCGTCGGTCTATGTGGTATGATATGGGCGAGCCGTAAATCATCGGCAAGAGACAGAACGGAGGATATTTGCTGTAAATACAAATAATCTGGAGGAAACGAGATGAAAACGATCAAACGCGTATCGGCGCTTCTTCTGGCGCTGATGCTGCTGCTCGTACTGACGGCCTGCGATCTCGGCCTGAAAAAAGCAGAGCCGACGCCCGAGCCCACGCCCGAGGCGACTCCCGAAGCCACCCCGGAGCCTACGCCCGAGCCGACCCCGCGCCTGACGGCAGGCCCCGGTCTCGTCACCGGCGACGGCGTCTATTTCCGCAACGGACCGGACACCGGCGAGCGGGTCATCGCCATCTACAACACCGGCAAGCCCATCACCATCCTGCGCGTGGAGGGCGATTGGGTCGTCGCGGAGATCGACGGCTACACCGGCTATCTGAGCGCGGCCTACGTTGAGATGGACGAGGCGCTCCAGTCGGCGGGCAGCACCGGCGGCACGGCGGGCACCATCAGCATCGACGGCGTGAACTTCCGCAGCGGCCCGTCCATGACGGCGGAGATCATCAGCACCCTGTCCGCCGGGACGCCGGTCACGATCCTGGCCGAGAACGGCGAGTGGATGACGGTCACCGTCGACGGGCAGCGCGGCTACATCTTCGGCGAGTATGTGACCAAGAGTGAAGCCGGCGCGCAGCCGGCCGAGTCTCCGGCCCCCGAGGAGTCACCCGAGCCGACCCCGGCGCCCGCGGCGGCGCCGACCGCCGGCGGCGCCACAGGCACCACCGGCAATACCGGCCGCACCACAGGCAACACCGGCCGCACCACCGGCAATACCGGCGGCTCGACGGGCGGCGGCGGAGGGACGACGCAGCCCGCGCCGGATCCGAGCGGCGAGGTCACGATCGAGGACGGCAGCGCCGGCGGCGGTGAGGTCGGCGGCGGCGACGTCCCCGTCGACGGAGAGATCCTCATCGAGCCCTGACGGACATAAAAAAAGAGAGCGCACTCTGTGCGCTCTCTTTTTTTGCCCGCAGACTCAGCCGACGCGGTGGAACGCCATCGGGTAGACGAGGTCCTCCAGAATGCTGGTACCGGAGAAATTCGTGAGGATGAGCTCGTCGCCCTCCAGCGTGAAGGACTCATAGTCGCCGTCCGCCGGCTCTTCGTCCGCGGACTGGGACATGTGCAGCTTGCCGGGCTCGACAAGGTAGCGGCCCTCGCGGTTCATCGCGGAGAACAACTGGTCGACCGACTCCTCGTTGAACAGCGTGTCGACATACTCGGACAGAGACATGCCGAGAGAGGAGAAGATGATGTTGGTCTTGCTCGTGCCGAGCTTGCTTTCCACCTCGGCCCAGCTGCTCGCGCTGCCGTAGCCGTTCTCGGCCAGTGTGTCGCAGAGGGCGAGCAGGATGTAGTCGTCATAGAAGCGGACGACGGCCTCCTTGAGCGCGGCGACGGTGGCCTCCGAGGCTGCGGCTTCGCCGTACATATGATAGCTGCCGTCGGCGTTGAACTCGAGCATGACAGTGAGCACGAAGCTGTCCAGATAATCCCGGAAGCTGATGCGGGGATCGCCCAGCGAGGAATCGACCGACTGGCAGAGCAGCTCGATCTCGTCCAGCTCGGCTTTCCAGGCGCCGACGAAGGACTGCCGCAGCGCCTCCAGCTCGGCGGCGGCCTTCTCCTCCAGCGCGATCTGCAGCGCGGTCTGCGCCGCCGGGAGCAGGTCGGCGTTTTCGACCTTGGCCTTGTCGTCCTCGGTCAGCGCGTCGTAGGCCTTCTGCGCGGCCTCGATCACCTCGCCGCTGTCGGCCGTGACCTCGCCGATGGCGTCGATCAGGGCCTCGGCGTTCTTGACGTATTCGCTCTTGCCGCAGCCGGCGAGGGCCAGCAGCAGGGCCAGGCACAGGCACAGCGCCAGGACTTGTTTCATCTTTTTCATCAGGAAACCTCCTTTTGTCCCATAAAACTGTTTTCAGCATAACAGTCGGCGGCGGAAAAGTCAATGCCGCGCCGATTGACGCGCTGGGAAAAACAGGGTACAATAAAACAAAAAAACGCAAGGAGAACGCGCCATGATGAAGATCGACTTTGCCCCCGGAGAGCTGACCCTGAGCCTGGACGGGAGACCGGTCCTGCAGCACAGCGGGGAGCGGCCCTTCGCGGTCGCCGTGCGGCGGGAAAAGCAATACGCCGCGGTCCGCGGCACGGTGAAGGAGACGGTGACGGAGCGGGAACGGCTGCCGCTGACGGAGCTGCGCGAGGAGGCGGGCCGCTACGTCTTCTCCTCCGGCGAGCACAGCCTGAGCCTGTCCGCGCGCCCCTGCGAGCGCGGCGCGGAGCTGCAGCTGCGGGGCGAGCCGGGCTGGGCCTATGAGTTCCGCCTGCCGGCGCGCGAGGGCGAGGCCGTCTTCGGCGGCGGCGAGCAGTACCGCAGGGTGAACCTGCGCGGCGAGCGCGTGGTCAACTTCGTCTCGGAGCATATCAAGGTCTCGACGATCTTTGAAAAGGCCCTGCTGCCGCGCGTCCTGTACCGCGAGAAGGAGCACGCGCAGATCGGCAGCTACGCGCCCATGCCCGTCTTCGTCACGGACAGCGGCCGGATGTTCCTGTTCTCCACCGGGGCCGACGGCTTCGCCGAGTTCGGCGAGGAGGCCTACCGCTTCAGCTTCGACGCCTGCCCCGAGAGCCTGACGCTCTGGCAGGCCGACAGCTACGCCGAGCTCTCCGCGCTGCTGACGAAGAAGCTGCCGAACCGGCAGTACCTGCCCGACTGGTGCCGCGAGGGCATGATCCTCGGCGTGCAGGGCGGCACGGAGACGGTCCTGAAAAAAGCCTTCGCCATGCTCGACGCGGGCGCGGCGGTCAGCGGCGTCTGGAGCCAGGACTGGTCCGGCTTCAACCGCACGATCGCGGGCTATCAGGTCTGGTGGAACTGGGAGGTCGACGAAAAGCTCTATCCCGGGCTGAAGGACGCCATCAAAAAGCTCAACGCGCGCGGCGTGCGCTTCCTGGCCTATATCAACCCCTATCTCGTCAAGGGCGGGCGGCTGTACGGGGTCTGCAAAGACAAGGGCTACCTCATCACCCGCGCGGACGGCAGCGTCTATCACATCAAGTCCACGACCTTCGACGCGGGCATGCTGGACCTCACGAACCCCGAGGCCGTGCGCTATATCAAGGACGAGCTCATCAAAAAGAACATGCTCGACCTGGGCGTGTCCGGCTGGATGGCCGACTTCGGCGAGTATCTGCCGGTGGACTGCGTGCTGCACGAGGGCGATCCGAAGGAGCTGCACAACCGCTGGCCGGTGCTGTGGGCGAGGATCAACCGCGAAGCCATCGAGGAATACGGCGCGGAGGACGCGATGTTCTTCACGCGCTCGGGCTACCTCGGCGTGCAGGAGTACGCGCCGATCATGTGGAACGGCGACCAGCACACCGACACGACGAAGGACTACGGCCTGCCCTGTGTGATGCCCGCGAGCTTCTCGCTGGGCTTTTCCGGCGTGACGATGGTGCACTGCGACATCGGCGGCTTCTTCTCCTTCGGCAAGCTCAAGCGCAGCCAGGAGCTTTTCACGCGCTGGATGGAGATGTCCGCCTTCTCGCTGCTCATGCGCAGCCACGAGTCCATCCGCCCCTGGGCCAACGCCCAGTTCGACGCGGAAAAGGTCCTGCCGCACACCGTGCGCCTGACACAGCTGCACCGGGCGCTGCGCCCCTATCTCGACTGCTGCATCGAGGGCGCGATGCAGGGACGTCCCGCGCTGCGGCCGGATTTCTGGGAGGCGATGGACTACGGCGCGAGCCGCGACGAGTACGCCTACTTCCTCGGGGACGAGCTCTTCGTCGCCCCGGTGATCCGCCTGCACACGGCGCGGCGGAAGGTGTATCTGCCGGAGGGCCGCTGGGTGCACTTCTGGACGGGCAAGGTCTATCAGGGCGGCAGGGCGCACACGGTCGCCGCGCCTCTGGGCCGGCCCCCGGCGTTCTACCGCGAGGGCGGCGCGCATGCGGCGCTGTTCAGGGAGACGGCGGAGAAATACAAATAAAACGCACTCTGTCATTCCGAGCAAAAAGGCCGCCCCGCCGGGCGGCCTTTTTGCGTGGGAATCCGTATCCCCATAAAAAGGAAACGGATTGCCGCGGCTCCTTACGGAGCCTCGCAATGACAGAATTTGCCTCAGTATTCGTACACGTCAAAGCCGAACATCTCGGCCAGCGCCTCCAGCGTTTTGGCGAAGCGGCCCTTCATCACGACGAAGTGCGGCTCGAAGCCGTCGCGCACGCTCTGCTCCACGAGCTCGCGGCAGGGGAAGTCGGTCTTGACGACGATCGAGGTGCCGATGAACTGCCGCGGCTTGTCGAGCGCCTCGCCCTCCGCGATGAAGAAGCGGAAGGAGCCGTCCGGCTCGCGGCCGACGCGGAAGATCGTGGCCTCCGGGAAAGCCTCGCAGCCGAAGTTCATGGCCGGGCCGATCTTCCGGTTGGGGTGCACGCCGACCTCGGCGCCGGTATCCCGCCGCGCGAGCGAGCAGGCGGCCGCGCCGCAGTGCCAGAAGGTGACGCTGTTCTCGCCCTCGTCGAGCGACACGGGGTCGCCGAAGAAAACGGGCTCGCCGGACAGCTGCATCCCGATCCACATGCTCAGCGCGCCGTAGACGTCGGCCTCGCAGGCGGCGGCCACGCCCTCGTCGTTCAGCAGCGACAGCACCGTGCACACGGGCGTGCCGAAGGCGGTGAAGAAATCCGGCCAGCAGCGGCTGGCGAGCGCGCCGACGCCGCGCTCGGCGACGTAATCGCCGTAGGCCTTGCAGAGCCGCGCGTGGTCGAGCCGGTTCTTTTCGGGCGTTTTATCCAGCCCGCAGACGGCGCGGCGCGTCTTTTCGAGCCAGGCGGCGCAGTCGGCGTCGCTGTACGCCTTTGCGCGGTCGATCAGCTCCCGCGCCTCGACGGCCTCGAGCTCCACGCCGAAGACGCTCATGAGCTCGCTGTCCAGCGCGCGGCCGAAGCCGAAGCCCTGCGGCGTGTGCCCGACGGCGGCGAGCCGGAGGCTGCGCATGGCCTTCTTCACCCGCGCGGCGGCGGCGAAGGCCTTCACGGCGGCGATCACCTCCGGCTCCTCCGGCGCGCCGAAGACGTAGCCGAAGGGCCGGTCGCCGAAGGCGCGGAGGGTGTTGGCCGCGGAGTAGGCGCCGGTGAGGGAATTGAGGCGCAGGCGTCCGCCGTCGATCACGGGCTCGCGCAGCGTCCAGAGCAGCACCGGGCCGTCATAGCGGCGCAGCAGCTCGCTCATGTAGGCGGCGTTGGCGAAGGTCAGGTTCTGGAACACGACCAGATCCGGCCGTTTGCCGTCGAGAAAGGCGCGCAGCGCGTCGACGGAGAGGAGCATATCGTCGGGAAAAACGAAGCCCGCGTCGAGAGAGCGCAGCAGCGCCTCGGAGCGCTCGAACTGATCCCGCGCGCTCTCCATATGGAAGGTGGGCACGCCCACCGGAACGTACAAAGCCTGAAAGTCCATAGCACACCTCATATGCGACGTTTTGCGTGAAGTATCATAGCCTCTGCCGCCGTGTCTGTCAAGCGTTTCCGAGCCGGGGGGACATACGGGGATTTGCAGGGGAGAATTCGGAGTTCGGAATTCGGAATGACTCAAACCACAGCGCGATGGCCTTTTTGCCTCACGTTTCTTTAATTCCTAATTCCGCATTCCGAATTTACTCGCCAAACTCCCCGTTGCTATCACGCCGTGCCGCCTTGACAGGAGCGGCGGGAACGATTAAGATGGGATGGCAAAAAATGAAAAACGCACAGGGAGGAACGATCCTTTGAATACGGATTTGAAAACGATCTGCCGGGATATCCGCTGCGACATCCTCGCGTGCATCGGACATCTCGGCGTCGGCCACATCGGCGGCTGTCTCTCGCTCGTGGAGGCGCTGGCGGTGCTGTATTTCCGGGAGATGAACATCGACCCGGCGCAGCCGAAGATGCCCGGACGCGATCGGCTGGTCTGCTCCAAGGGGCACGCCGGCCCCGCCGTGTACGCGACGCTGGCCGAGCGCGGCTATTTTGACAAGAAGGAGCTGCTGACGCTCAATCAGGGCGGCACGCATCTGCCCAGCCACTGCGACAAAAACCTCACCGTCGGCGTCGACATGACCACGGGCTCGCTGGGCCAGGGCTTCAGCTGCGCCGTCGGCGCGGCGCTCGGCTCCAAGCTCGAGGGCGACGGCGCGACGATCTACGCGATCATCGGCGACGGCGAGAGCCAGGAGGGCCAGATCTGGGAGGCAGCCATGTTCGCCGCCGCCAAGGAGCTGGACAACCTCGTCGGCGTCACCGACTACAACAAGCTGCAGATCGACGGCCCCGTGGCCGAGGTGAACGCTCTCGAGCCGCTGGCCGAGAAGTGGGCCGCCTTCGGCTGGAACGTGATCGACGTGGAGGACGGCAACGACGTGGAGCAGGTCGCCGCGGCCTTCGAGCATGCGCGCCTCGGGCGCGGCGGCGGCCGCCCGACCATGCTCATCCTCAACACCAAAAAGGGCTGCGGCGTGAAGTGGATCGAGGAGCTCGGCCCCGGCAACCACAACACCAGTCTCAGCGCCGAGCAGGCCGCGGCCGCGATCGCGGAGATCAGAGGGGAGGCGTAAGACATGGAAATGAGAGCGGTTTACGCCGAGGAGCTGGCCAAGCTCATGGCGGCCGACCGGCACGTCTGCGTGCTGGACGCGGACCTGGCCAAGGCCAGCGGCACCCGCGCGCTCTACGAGCGCTTCCCGCGGCAGATGTTCGACTGCGGCGTGGCCGAGCAGAACATGGCCTCCATCGCCGCGGGACTGGCGAGCTACGGCTTTAAGCCCTGGATCGAGAGCTTCACTCCCTTCGCCACCCGCCGCATCTGCGACCAGATCGCGATCTCCATCGCCTACGCGAAGGCGAACGTCAAGATCGTCGGCACCGACCCCGGCATCTCCGCCGAGCTCAACGGCGGCACGCACATGAGCATGGAGGATATCGGCGTGGTGCGCTCCATCCCCGGCATGGTCATCTTCGAGCCCGTGGACGAGGTGCAGCTGCGCGCCGCGATGCCCGTGCTGGCCGCCTACGAGGGCGCGCTCTATCTGCGCCTGTTCCGCAAGGCCCTGCCCACGGTCTTCCCGGAGGACTACAGGTTCGAGCTCTTCAAGGCCGACACGCTGCGCACCGGACGCGACCTGACGATCTTCGTCAGCGGCTTTCTGACGAAGGACGCGCTGGACGCGGCCCGGCAGCTCGCCGCCGAGGGCGTCGAGGCCGAGGTCGTGAACGTCCACACCATCAAGCCCATCGACCGCGAGACCGTGATCGCCTCCGCGCGCAGGACCGGCGCGGTGCTGACCGTGGAGAACCACAACGTGATCGGCGGGCTGCACTCGGCGGTGCTCGAAGCGCTGGCCGAGGAGAAGATCCCCGCCTGCGCCGTCGGCGTGCAGGACCGCTTCGGCGAGGTCGGCAAGCTCCCCTATCTGCGCGAGGCGCTGGGTCTGACCGTTGAGAACATCGTGAACACGGCGAAACGGGCCGTGAGCTTGAAAGGAGTATTGTAATGAAAATCGCACTCGGAAGCGATAAATCCGGTTTTGCCGCGAAGGAGGCCGTGAAGGCCTGGCTCGTCGAGAGCGGCGCGGACTTTGACGATCTCGGCACGCTCGACCCGGAGCAGCCGCATCCCTACTACGAAGTCGCCGGTCAGGTGGCCCCGCTGGTGCAGCAGGGCAAGTACGACCGCGCGATCCTGATCTGCGGCACCGGCGCGGGCATGTGCGTGGTGTCCAATAAGTTCAAGGGCGTGTACGCCGTCGCCTGCGAGGGCGTGTACGCGGCCAAGATGGCGCGCGCCATCAACAACGCGCAGATCCTCTGCATGGGCGGCTGGATCGTCGGCCCGGAGATGGCCGTCGAGATGGCCAAGACCTTCCTGGCCACCGACTGGTGCCAGGATCTGGAGGACTGGCGCGCCGTGAACATGCACAAGTTCAGCGCCAGGGTCGCCGCGCTGGAGGACGAGATCTATGGTTGACGGCTTCCTTTACGCCCAGCCGGTGAAGATCCGCTTCGGCGAGGGCTGCTTCGAAAAGCTCGGCGAGCTGCTCGACGAGCTCGGCGTACAGCGCGCGGTGCTCGTCAGCGGGCGGCACTTCGCCCCGCAGGCCGAGCGCATGACGGCCGCCGACGGCCGCTTTGCCGCGGCCTTCTGCGCCGTGGAGCAAAACCCGCAGCTGTCCGGCGTGGAGGAGACGGTGCGCCTCTGCCGCGAGCACGGGGCCGATGCGGTGATCGGCATCGGCGGCGGCAGCGCCATGGACACGGCCAAGTACGCCGCGGCCGTCGCGCCGAACGCGGGCGACGCCATCGACTACTACCGCGGCCGCCGCAGCTTTGACGCAAAGAGCCGCCTGACGATCATCGCCGTGCCCACCACGGCGGGCACCGGCAGCGAAGTCACGCAGGTTTCCGTCATCAGCTGCGGCGACGAGAAAAAAACCACGAACGACCCGGCCTTCATGCCGACGGCCGCCGTGGTCGACCCGTTGCTGACGCTCGGCGTGCCGCCGCGCACGACCATGAATACGGGGCTCGACGCGATCGCGCACGCGATCGAAGGCTATTGGAGCAAAAATCACCAGCCCATCACCGACGTGCTGGCGATCGAGGCCGTGCGCCTCGCGCTGGCAAACCTCGAAAAGGCCTTCCGCGACGGGAGCGACCGCGACGCGCGCGGCGCGATGAGCTTTGCCTCGCTCCTGGCCGGGCTGAGCTTCGCCCAGCCGAAGACCGCCGCCTGCCACGCCTGCAGCTATCCGCTCTCCGAGCGCTATCATCTGCCGCACGGCGAGGCCTGCGCCTTCACGCTCGACAGCTTCATCCGCCTCAACGCCGACGAGCGGCTGGAAAAGCTCGCGCGCGGCGCCGGGGCGAAGGACTGCGCGGAGCTGGCCGCGCACATCCGGGCGCTCAAGGAGCTGGCCGGGCTGCGCTGCCGTTTGAGCGAGCTGGCCGGGGACGTGGACGCGGCCGATCTGGCCGCGGCCTGCCTTGCGCATCCGCTGATGAACAACAACCCGCGCCGCTTCACGCAGGACGAGCTCGCCGCCATGTTCGAGGCGCTCAGATAAGGAGCTTGCCATGCGGGAACTGGAGACGGCGCGGCTGCGCCTGCGGAAGATACGGCGCGAGGACACCCGGCGGATCTTTGACTGCTGGGCCGGCGACCCCGAGGTTGCCAAGTATGTCACCTGGCCTGCGCACGATAGCGCCGAGGTCACGGCGCAGGTGATGGACTTCTGGCTGACCGACTATGAGCGGCCGGACTGTTATCGCTATGGGATCGAGCTCAAGACGACGGGCGAGCTGATCGGCATGATCGACGTGGTGGGCTTTCGCGAGGGACGGCCGGTGCTCGGCTACTGCTCCGGGCGCGCCTACTGGGGGAACGGCTACATGACGGAGGCGCTGCGCGCACTGGTCGAAGAGCTCTTCCGCGACGGCTATGAGACGCTCGAGATCGAGGCCATGCAGGAAAACATCGGCAGCAACCGCGTGATCGAAAAGGCGGGCTTTCGCCTGATCGGGACGGCGACCGGCCCGCAGTCCGCGCTCAAGCCGCAGATCGTGACGGTGAACCGCTACCGCCTGGACAGAGAATAAAAAAGCTGACCTGTGGAAAACCACAGGTCAGCTTTTTGCTTGCGTGCAAACGCTCAGATCAGCGCGGCGGTCTTCGCCGCGAGGCGGGCGTTGTTCAAAACGAGCTGGATGTTGCTCTCGAGGCTCTCGCCGCCGGTCAGCTCCACCACGCGCGCGAGCAGGAAGGGGGTCGTCTCCTTGCCGTGTACGCCCTGCTCGGCGCACTCGCGCAGCGCCTGCTCGATGGCCGCGTCGATCACGTCCTTCGGCATGGCGTACTGCTCGGGGATGGGGTTGGTGACGAGCATGCCGCCCTTGTAGTCCAGCGCGCGCTGGGCGCGGAACATGGCCGCCAGCTCCTCCGGGGAGTCCACCCGGTAGTCCACGGCAAAGCCGCTTTTGCGCGTGTAGAAGGCGGGCAGCTCCTCCGTGCCGTAGCCGATCACGGGCACGCCCTTGGTCTCGAGATACTCAAGCGTCAGTCCGAGGTCGAGGATGGATTTCGCGCCCGCGCAGACGACCATCACCGGGGTCTGTGCCAGCTCCTCGAGGTCGGCGGAGATGTCCATCGTGGTCTCCGCGCCGCGGTGCACGCCGCCGATGCCGCCGGTGGCGAAGATGCGGATGCCGGCCATGTGCGCGATGATCATGGTCGTCGTGACCGTCGTGGCGCCGTCGGCGCCGCGGGCGACCAGCGCGGGCAGATCGCGGCGGCTGGCCTTGGCGACCGCGCGCCCGGTCCTGCCGAGATATTCGATCTCCGTCTCGCTCAGACCGGCCTTCAGGCGGCCGCCGATGACGGCGATCGTGGCGGGCACGGCGCCGTTTTCGCGGATGGTGCGCTCCACGAGCAGCGCGGTCTCCACGTTTTTGGGATAGGGCATGCCGTGGGAGATGATGGTGCTCTCCAGCGCGACGACGGGGCGGCCCTCGTCCAGCGCCCGCTTCACCTCGGGGGCTATGTCAAGATAACGGTTCATGTCATGTTCTCCTTGTTCTATGTTCAGCTTGCCCATTATATTCCATCAGGTTCAAATGTCAAGGCCGAGCGAGAGCTTCCAGCGCAGGATGCGCAGCACCGAGGCGTCCACCTGCGCCTCGTCGAGCACGCCCTCGCGCACGGCCGCGGCGATCGCGGCGGCCGAGGCCTCGAAGTCGTTGCAGCTGACGAGGTCGGTGCCCGCGAGCACGGTCTGCACGGCGGCATTCTGCCCGCCGGTGAACTCCGTGATGGCGCCCATATACAGGTCGTCGCAGAGGATGACGCCCTCAAAGCCCAGCTCCTCGCGCAGCACGCGGTGCACCTCCGGCGAGAGCGAGGAGGGCAGCTCGCCGCCCATGCAGCGCACAACGCTGTGGTTGACCAGCACCGCGTCCGCCCCGGCCTCGATCCCGGCGAGGAAGGGCAGGAAGTCCCGCGCGGCGAAGGATTCGTAGCTGCGGTCGTCATAGGACAGGCCCTTGTGGGTGTCCGTGCTGCCGCCGTAGCCGGGGAAGTGCTTGAGCACGCTGCCGAGCCGCTGCTCGTGCATGAGGCCCACGACGCGGGAGACGAATTCGGCCGTCTCGGCCGCGTCGGTGCTGAAGCTGCGCTGGTAGATGTAGTTCGAGGATGACAGCGGCACGTCGCAGACCGGGGCGAGGTTCACGTTGAGCCCCAGCGAGAGCAGCAGCTGCGCCTTTTCGAGCGTATCGCTCTCCACGAGCTCCCAGCCGCCGGCGCGGAAGACCTCCCGCGGCGCGTCGAAGGGCCGGCTGCGCAGCGCGCTGTTGCGGCTGACGCGGCAGACCGTGCCGCCCTCCTCGTCCACGCTTAGCAGCAGCGGGATCGGCGCGCTGTCCTGCAGCGAGGCGGTCATGGCGACGACCTCGTCGCGGCTCTTGCCGGCGAAGGAGTCGGCGTAGAAGCAGATGCCGCCGACGCCCAGTTCGGCGGCGCGCGCGGCGTCGCCCGGCTCGTGGCAGCAGAGCAGGACCATCTGAAAGGCCTTCTCCTCCAGACTCATGGAGGCGAGGCGCAGCTCCGCGGGGTCGGGCGTCGGCGTCGGCTCGGGCGTGGGCTCCGGGGTCGGCTCGGGCGTGGGCTCCGGGGCGGGGTCCGGGAGCGCGGCCGTCGGCTCCGGGGCGGGGGACTCGTCGGGCGCGGGCGCGTTCAGACGCGCGGCGCGCAGCAGGAGCAGCAGCGCCAGCACGGCCAGCAGCGCGGCCAGCGGCAGCAGATATTTTTTCATAAGGACCTCCGAAAAGAGGGATGTGCGGGACAGATCGCCTATATTATAGCACGAGGGGTAAAGAAAATGCCGCTGAAAAGCGGCATTTTCAGAAAGATTAAGAACTGAACGGCAAAGCTATCGCATGCCCTTCTCGTAGGGGATGCCCTCCGCCTTCGGCGCGCGGGACTTCTTGGAGGTGAAGGCCAGCACCAGCAGGGAGATGATGTAGGGCATCATGTTGTAGACGGTGCCGGGGAGGTTCAGCGACACGAGCCAGTCGAAGCCGAAGTAGACGTTCGACAGGGCGCGGAAAAGACCGAAGAGCAGCGCCGCGCCGGCGATGCGCAGCGGCTTCCACTGACCGAAGATCATGACGGCCAGCGCGAGGAAGCCGAAGCCGGCCACGCCGTTTTCAAACTTCCACTCGGACACGCCCGCGAGGATGTAGCAGATGCCGCCGAGGCCGCCGAGCATGCCGGAGATCAGCACGCCGGACCAGCGCATCCTGTACACGTTGATGCCCACGGAGTCGGCCGCCTGGGGGTGTTCGCCGCAGGCCATGAGGCGCAGGCCGAACTTGGTCTTGTACAGCGTGATGTAGGCGAAGGCCAGCATAATGACGGCCACCAGCATGAACCAGTTGAACTCGAAAGCGCCGATGTTGACGATGAAGGCCTTCTTCGCGGTGATGTACTGGATGGTGGAGGAGTGGTCGTCCGGGTTGAGGGCGGTGTTGATGGCCTTGACCAGAACGGTGGCGCCGGCGGTGCCGAGCATGTTCATGGCGGTGCCGACGATGGTCTGGTCGGCCTTGAAGTTGATGCTCGCCACGGCCAGCAGACAGGAGTACAGCACGCCGAAGAGGATGGCGGCCAGCAGCGTCAGCAGGACGATGAGGATGCCGGGGGTGCCGGCCGGGAGGAAGCGCATGACCAGCGCGCCGCCGAGGGCGCCGATGACCATGATGCCCTCGAGACCGAGGTTGATGACGCCGGAGTGCTCGGAGAAGCAGCCGCCCAGAGCGACGAGCAGCAGCACCGAGGAGAAGATCAGCGTGTATTGGATCAAGAGCACGACAGACATTACTTGGTCCCTCCTTCCTCAGCCGCGAGCCGGGCCTTCTGCAGCCGGAGCTCCTCGTTCTTCGCGATGCGCTTGTTCATCGACTGCTTGATGAAGAGCACGAAGCCGCAAAGGTAAATGATGATGGCGGAGATCAGATCGGAGATCTGCGCGCAGTACATGGTCAGGTCGACGTTGGTGCCGCCGTCGGTGATGTGCTGGATGAAGTAGGAGGCGAAGATCGTGCCGATCGGGTTCAGGCCGCCCAGGAAGGTGGCCGCGATGCCGTTGAAGCCCATGCCGGGAACGGAGGTCGCCGTCACGGACCACTGCTCGAGGTCGGTCAGGTACAGCATCGAGCCGCCGAGGCCGGCCAGCGCGCCGGCGATGACCAGCGTCAGGATGATGTTGCGCTTCTCGGCCATGCCGCAGTACTTGGCGGCGTTCCGGTTGTTGCCGGTGGCCTTGAGCTCATAGCCGAATCTGGTGCGGTCGAGCACGATGTTGACGCCGATCGCGAAGAGGATCGCCAGGGGGACGGCGATGGTCACATACTGGTTGTCGCTGAAGAAGCGGCCGAGCCCGAGCGTGGGCAGCAGCGCCTGCGGGGCGTTGGAGGTCAGGTGCAGCGTGTAGGGGCTGGCGACCTCCTTGACCTTTGACAGCAGCATGTTCGTCGTGTACAGGGTGATCCAGTTGAGCATGATGCCCGAGATGACCTCGTTGACGTTGCAGTAGGCCTTCAGCAGACCGACGAGGGTGCCGAGCACCGCGCCGGCGGCGAGGGCGAAGAGCATGCAGGGCAGCCAGCCCCAGCCCCAGGCGAGGGCGGCGTACAGCGCGGCGCACACGCCGGCGACGTACTGACCGGCCACGCCGATGTTGAACAGGCCGACCTTATAGGCGAACAGCACGCTCAGCGCGCACATCAGCAGCGGGGCCGTGCGCACCAGCGTCGTGCCCAGGGAGCGGAGCTGACGCTCCGGCCGCGGGGAGTGCATGAAGTTCTTGACCACCTCGACGATGGAATCCCACGCGCCGGCGGGGTTGATGAACAACAGCACGATGTAGCCGATCAGCAGACCCAGGAAGATGCACAGCAGAGAGGCGATCAGGGACTGCACGGCAGGGTTTTTCAAGAGGTTCTTCTTCATGCTTTCACCTCGTCTCTCTTGGCGCCGGCCATGTACAGGCCCAGCTCCTCCTGCGTGGTGGTCTTGGGATCGAGCTCGCCGACGATCTCGCCCTCATACATGACGAGGATGCGGTCGGGCACGTCCATGACCTCGTCGAGTTCGAGGGACACCAGCAGCACGGCCTTGCCTGCGTCGCGCTGGGCGATGAGCTGCTTGTGGATGAACTCGATCGCGCCGACGTCGAGGCCGCGGGTGGGCTGCACGGCGATCAGCAGATCGGGCTCCTTGTCGATCTCGCGCGCGATGATGGCCTTCTGCTGGTTGCCGCCGGACATGGCGCGCGCCGGGGTGATCGGGCCCTGGCCGGAGCGCACGTCGTACTCCTCGATGAGACGTTCGGCGTACTCGCGGATGGGGGCGCGCTTGAGGAAGCCGGCCTTGCTGGTGAAGCGCTCCTCAAAGTAGCGCTGGAGGACCATGTTGTATTCCAGCGAGTAGTCCAGCACGAGGCCGTGCTTGTGGCGGTCTTCGGGGATGTGGCTGATGCCGGAGGTGTTGCGCTTGCGGATGCTGGCGTGGGTGATGTCCTGCCCCTTGAAGCGGATCGAGCCGGTCTTGAGCGGCTCGAGACCCGACAGACCGTAGACCAGCTCGGTCTGGCCGTTGCCGTCGATGCCGGCGATGCAGACGATCTCGCCCTTGCGCACCTTGAAGCTGACGTGCTTGACGGCGTCGTTCTTGTGCACCTTGGAGGCGACGGACATATCCTCCACGTCGAGGATGACCTCGCCGGGCTTGCAGGGGCCCTTCTCCACATGGAAGTTGACGTTGCGGCCCACCATCATGGCGGACAGCTGCTCCATCGTGGTGTTTTTGGTCTCGACCGTGCCGATGTACTTGCCCTTGCGCAGCACGCTGCAGCGGTCGGCCACGGCCATGATCTCAGCCAGCTTGTGGGAGATGAAGAGGATGCTCTTGCCCTCGGCGGCGAGGTTTTTCATGATCTGCATGAGCTCTTCGATCTCCTGCGGGGTCAGCACGGCGGTCGGCTCGTCGAAAATGAGGATCTCGTTGTCGCGGTAGAGCATTTTGAGGATCTCAGTGCGCTGCTGCATACCGACGGTGATGTCCTCGATGAGAGCGTCGGGGTTGACGTGGAGCCCGTACTTGTCCGACAGGGCCATCACCTTTTCCCGCGCCTCCTGCTTCTGCAGAAAGCCGTGCTTGTTCGGCTCGACGCCGAGGATGATGTTGTCCAGCACCGTGAAGCATTCGACCAGCTTGAAGTGCTGGTGGACCATGCCGATGCCGAGGTCGTTGGCGTCGTTGGGGTTGTTGATCTTGACGGGCTTCCCGTCCTTGCGGATCTCGCCCTCCTCCGCCTGGTACAGGCCGAACAGGACGCTCATCAGCGTGGATTTGCCGGCGCCGTTTTCACCGAGCAGCGCGTGGATCTCGCCTTTTTTCAGCTGCAGGGTGATGTCGTCGTTGGCGATGATGCCGGGGAATTTCTTGGTGATATGGAGCATTTCAATGGCGTATGGACTCTCCAATCGTACCGACCTCCCTTTTTCTTTCGCTTATCATATCATACAACAAAAACCGGCCTCTTGTAAACAAAAAAACGCGCCGCCGCGTTTCCGGAATAAAAAAGGACAGGCCCGAAGGCCTGTCCTTTTCGGTGGAGTGAAATTACTTCAGGTTGCCGAGATCGTTGACGGTGATGACGGTGGCGAAGTCCGCAGCGGACTTGCCGGTGTCGTTGTCGACCTTGACCTCGCCCTTGAACATGGCGGCCACGAGCGCCTCGTAATCAGCCTGGGAGAAGCTGTCGGAGAACTGGGTGCTCATGGGGATCTGGACGAAGTTCTCTTCGGGCTTCTCGGAGATGAGGCCCAGAGTCTCGACCTTGCCGCCCTCGAACTTGCCCGCCTGGACCTGCGCCAGCATGGTCTTCACGGTGGCGGCCAGACCCTTCATGGCGGAGGTAACGGTCATGCCCTCGCCGTACAGGCCGTCGATGGTGGGAGCCTGGTCAACGTCAACGCCGATGACCTTGCCGCCGACCTTGGCAGCAGCTTCGCCGGCAGAGGAGAAGATGCCGCCGCCGCAGGCGAAGACGACCTCGGTGCCGCCGGCATACCAGGTATCCATCGCGGCGGTGATGTCAGCGTCGCCGTAGAACTGGTTGCCGTAAGCATAGTTGATGACAACGTCGCTCAGACCGAGCTCGGCAGCAGCGGCGTCAGCGCCCTGCACGAAGCCGTAGCCGTAGCGGATAACGGCGGGAACAGCCATGCCGCCCAGGAAGCCGAGGCTCTTGTAGCCGAGCTTCACAGCCGCGTAGCCGGCCATGTAGCCGCAGAGCTCTTCCTGGTAAACAGCGGAGTAGAGGTTGGCGGGGTACTTCCAGGAGAAGTCGGCTTCGGTGCCCTTGGCAGCCTGGAGGTCGTACTCAGAGACGTCCAGCGCGATGAAGGTCACGTCGGGGTTGTTCTCGACGGTGCCGACGATGGCGGCCGCGAACGCGTAGCCGGGCATCACGATGACGTTGAAGCCCTCGTCGATGGCGTCTTCGATGGAGCTGATACGGTCCTCATCGGAGTCGGAACCGGGCTTGTAGTACTTGAATTCGATGCTGTTGGCCTCGCAGTACTCCTTGCAGGCCTCATAGGTGGTCTGGTTGAAGGACTGGTCGGTGATGTCGCCGTAGTCGGTGATCATGGCGACCTTCATGCCAGAAGCGCCCTGCTGGGCAGGAGCGGCCTTCTGACCGCAGGCGGCCAGAGCAAAGACCATGCACAGCGCGAGAACGAGTGCGAGAATCTTTTTCATGTTTTCTCCTCCATAAAATTTTTTCTTTTTCCTTGATATATCTGCTTGGACATATCCTAAAGCATTATAGCATAGAGACGGGCGGCAAATCAATAAGAAGAATGACCAAATCGGCATAAGATTTCTGAGCGATTCTCTCCGAAGCGAGCACGCGGCCCGCCTTCCGGCGGGCCGCGTCAATGGGCTTTGACGCGGTTTATTTTTTCTCCATGGCAACCGCGGTATCCAAGGCAATCTCCATCGCGTCAAAACAAGGCCGCAAGGTCATATGCCCGCACAAGCGCGGGCACATCGACCGGCGACCTTGTTTTTCCTTTCCGCTTCAAACCCGCTTCGCCGGGCTTTGAAGCGGCTTATTTCTTCTCCATCGCAACTGCCGTATCCAAGGCGATCTCCATCATTTGACGGAAGCCGACCTGGCGCTCCTCGGCGCTCAGCTCCTCCGGACGGTAGAGATGGTCGGAGATCGTGCACAGGCACAGCGCGCGCTTGCCGGCATAGGCGGCGTTCATATACAGCGCGGCGGCCTCCATCTCCGTGGCGAGCACGCCCATCTTCTTCCACTTGTCGGCGGTGCTGCCGCCCTCGGCATAGTAGAAGTTGTCCGAGGAGAGGATGTTGCCCACATGGTAACGGGCGCCCTTTTCACGGGCGATCTCCACGGCGGTCGAGAGCAGCTCGTAATCCGCGATGGGCGCGTATTTGCCGCCCACGCCGAACATGTCGCCGTAGCCGGAGTTGGTGCAGGCGGCCTGCCCGAAGACGATGTCCATGAGCTTTACCTCGTCCTGGATCGCGCCGGCCGAACCGATGCGGATGATGTTCTCCACGTCGTAGAAGTTGAACAGCTCCCAGCTGTAGATGCCGATGGCCGGCATGCCCATGCCGGAGGCCATCACCGTGACCGGCACGCCCTTCCAGGTGCCGGTGTAGCCCTGCACGCCGCGCACGTTGTTGACGAGCACGGGGTCGGTCAGGAAGGTCTCGGCGATGAACTTCGAGCGGAGCGGATCGCCGGGCATCAGGACGGTTTTCGCAAAATCTTCTTTTTTTCCGGAATTATGAGGGGTGGACATGGGGGCGACCTCCTGTCTTTTTCGTTGATAAACCAATTATAGGATAGGAAAAGTGAAAAGTCAAATTGAAACGGGCGGGCAAGTATGGTATGATGAAAAAGAGATAAAAACAGGAGGCGCGGTATGAGCAGCGATATCATGATCCTCGGCATCGCCGGCGGCACCGGCAGCGGCAAGACCACGATCACCCGCAAGCTGATCCAGAGCTTCGGCGGAGACGTCTCCGTCATCCATCACGACAACTATTACAAGGCGCACCACGACATGCCCTACGAGGAGCGCGCCAAGCTCAACTACGACCATCCGAACTCCTTCGACACGGAGCTGCTGATCGAGGCGCTCAAGGAGCTGAAGAAGGGGCACGCCGTGAAGTGCCCGGTGTACGACTACACGATCCACGACCGCACGGACAGGACGGTCACGATCCAGCCCACCCGCGTCGTCATCGTCGAGGGCATCCTCATCTTCGAGAGCCGCGAGCTCTGCGAGCAGATGGACATCAAGATCTATGTGGACACCGACGCCGACGTGCGCATCCTGCGCCGCATCGTGCGCGATGTGCGCGACCGCGGGCGCAGCCTCGAGAGCGTCATCAACCAGTACCTCACCACGGTCAAGCCCATGCACGAGCAGTTCGTGGAGCCCTCCAAGCGCCGCGCGGACATCATCATCCCCGAGGGCGGGCACAACCAGGTGGCGCTGGAAATGGTGGTCGAGCGCGTCCGCGCGCATCTGAAGGGATGAAAGGAGCACCCATGGCTAAATTGTATTTCAAATACGGCGCGATGGGCTCGTCCAAATCGGCCCAGGCGCTCATCACGCAGTTCAACTACGAGGAGCTGGGCATGAGCGTCTGGCTCATCAAGCCCAGCGTGGACACCCGCGACGGGGCGGACGTCATCCGCAGCCGCATCGGGCTGGAGCGCCGGGCGCAGGTCATCACGCCGGAGCAGGACGTCGTGGCGGAATACCGCAAAGCCGGCCGGCACGACGTCATCATCGCCGACGAGGCGCAGTTCTTCACGCCGGAGCAGATCGACCAGCTGCGCGAGCTGGTGGACGACGACGATCTGCCGGTGCTCTGCTTCGGGCTGCGCACAGACTTCCAGACGCATTTCTTCCCGGGCGCGCAGCGCCTGATGGAGCTGGCCGACTCCCTCACCGAGATCAAGACGGTCTGCGCCTGCGGCCGCAAGGCCACGGTCAACGCCCGCATCGACGGCGACGGCCGCATCGTCACCGAGGGCGCGCAGGTCATGCTCGGCGGCAACGACAGCTATGTGGCCATGTGCCACAAGTGCTGGATGCGGAAGATCCGGGAGCAGAAACAGTAAATTCGGAATGAAGGAAAGGACGCCGCGGGCAAAAGCTCGCGGCGTCCTTGCTTTTCGATTATTTTTCAGCTTTTTCTTCTTTGGGGGCCGGGGCCTTCGGGGCCTCTTTCTTCTGCGCGGCGGCCGCCTTCATCGCCTTCCGGGCCGCGCGGCCCTTCTTGATGCGCGGCAGGAAGATCAGCAGCAGCACGACGAGCACGATCAGCAGCGGCAGCAGCTCCGCCAGGCCGAGCGAGAGGTTCTGGAAGAAGCGCCCGGTCGCGGTGAAGCCGTCGACCACGGCGTCCTTGAGGCGGCTGAGGTAGCCGGGCTCCTCGGTCGGCGTGTAGACCGTGACCTCGGTCAGCGTGAGGGTCACGGAGCTGTAGCTGACCTGGCGGTCCCAGTTGCGCAGCGTGGACTGCAGGCTCTCGATCTGGTAGCGCAGATCGGCGAGGCGGTCTTCGATGCGGATGAGGTCCTCCACGGTCTCGGCGACCTCCATCATCTCCAGCAGGCGGGCCTCCTGGGTGCGGCAGGCCGTCAGGCGCGCGTTCACGTCATAGTACTGGGCGGTGATGTTCTCCGTGTAGGTGTGGCTGTAGGGGATGTTGCCGAGCTCGGAGAGGCTGCCCATCAGCTCGTTGAAGCGGGCGCTCGGGATGCGCAGGACATAGTCGGCGCTGCGGTTGGAGACGTAGCCGTGGGACGTGGAATAATAGTTGCTCCCGTTGAGGCTGCTCGACTCGACGAAGCCGCCGCAGCGGCTGACGAGGGCCTCGAGCTTGGCGACGGACTCGTCGAAGGTCGTGGTCTCCACGTTGACGGAGGCCGAGTAGATGATCTTTTCGGGGTCCATGGCGGGCGCTTCCGTGCTGCCGCCGGCTTCGGTGGGGGCCGGCACGGGCGCTTCGGCGGGCTCGTCCCAGTAGGCCTCCTCGTCGGCGGCGTAGGCGTAGGACTCGTCGCGGAAGCCGCCGTAGGCGGCCGCGGGGGCGGCCATCGACTCGGCCGGACGGTAGTTCCCGCTGTCTTTGGCGTAATTGCCGCTGCTGGAGCCGCAGGCGCAGAGCGAGAGCAGGAGCAGGCAGGAGAGCAGGATGGCGGTCAGTTTTTTCATCTCAGATACCTCCGTTTCGTTTTTTGTCCTCGGTCGTATGACGGGAAAAACGGGAAAAGGTTCCCGCCCGCCCCGGATTTTGGAAAAGAAAAGGACAGAGATGCGCCCGCACCTCTGTCCTTCCATGCTTATTTACCGGCGAGCCAGGCAAAGGCGCCCTCTTTGTACTCGGGGGAGATCTCCGTTATCCAGGCGTTGAGCGCCTCTCTCTGGAGCGCGTTGCGGGCGAGCACATTGCTGTACAGCTCGCCCTCCCCGACGAAGTACACCACGTGGTAACCGGCGTACTGGCCGTTGGAGCCGTAGACGATCGCAGTGTCGCCCGGCTTGTGCCCGCCGAAGCAGAAGTCGTCGAACTCCTCGACCATCTGCCCCTTGGCGATGTCTTCATACAATCCGCCCTTGGTGTTGGAGCCGCTGTCCGTGGAGTACTGCTCGGCCAGGGCCGCGAAGCTCTCCTCGGTCCTGTCGCCGCTCTCCCACTCGGCGAGGATCTCCTCGGCGCGGGTCTTCGCGACGGCCAGAGCCGCATCGCTCCATTCGCCGTTTTCGTCGGCCTCGGCCTCGACGAGGATGTGGCGGACGCTGACGGTGGGATAGTGGTTGTCGTCGCGCTCAAGGAAGACGAGCACGGTGAAGCCGCTGTCGCCCTCGATCACGGTGCAGTCGCCGGCCTTGCGCCCGGCGTCCTTGAGCCAGTCGGCAAAGGAGGCATCCAGCGAGTCGCCCGCGGTGCGGCTGGGCTCGACGGTGACGAGCTCGTCCAGCGCGCCCTCCACGGCGGCGGACAGGCGCTCGGCCGGCTCCTCGATGTCCCCGCCGTCCTTGAAGGCGGCGAGCACGGCGTCGGCGTCGGCGCGCGCCTCGGCCTTCGCGGCGTCGCTCACGCTGCCGTCCTCGGCGGCCTGCGCGGCGACGGCGTAGCTGAGGTACTCATAGTAGTCGCGGCTGCCCTCGAGCCCGGCGTAGTAAGTCTCCAGCTCTTCGTCGCTGTAGACCAGGCTGTCGGTCTTGTGGGTGTAGGCGAGGTCGGCCAGCGCGCTGTTGCGGTTGATGTCGCGCACGAGTTTGGTCGTGACGCCGGTGCCGTAGTTGGCGGCCAGGAAGGTGTCGGCCTTGGAGTAGCCGTAGCTCTGGGCGGAGGCCTCCAGCGCGGCCATCTGCTGATCGAGGTTTGCCAGATCCTCCTCGCTCAGCTCGAGGCCCTCGGCCCTGGCATAGTCGCAGAGAGCCTGGATCTGGGCCATGCTGCCGTAGGCGGACTGCAGGAAATAGTCGCGCCAGGTGCCGTTTTCGATCATGTTGCAGGCCTGGCGGCGCAGCCCGAAGGCGCCGCTGGAGGTGTCCAGCCCGAAGAGGCTGGCGTAGCCGCCGTAGGTGTTGACGAAGTCAAAGTAGGAGTTGGCGTAGTAGTAGTTCACCTCGGCGGGCGAGTGGCTCTGACCGCCGATCTTCACGGCGGTGGTGTGGTTGTAGAAAAAGCCGCTCTGCAGCAGCAGCACCAGCACCAGCAGCAGCGCCACGCAGACGCCGCCGACGGTCCACTTGCGGCGGCTCTTGGCCTGCTTCCTGGCCGCTTCCTGCTGCTGGAGCATTTTCTTGTCGGTGCCGGCCTCGCGGGCGGCGATCCGGTTTTTCCGTTCGGTAGATGCGCTCATGATCCATTCATCCTTTTTTGTCCCAAAACTTGCCTGTATGCTCGCAGACAGGCCATAACAGTATAGCGCAAAGCGCGGGGCGTTTCAAGCCTTTTGTCGCATGAAACGCGGGGAAAACGGGGCTTTCTGCCGTTTTTTCCGCTCAGGAGGCGGCTTTCATGGACAGGAAGGCGTTGATGAAGCCGTCCAGATCGCCGTCCATGACGTTCTGGATGTTGCCCGTCTCATACTCGGTGCGCAGGTCCTTGACCAGCTGATAGGGCATGAAGACGTAGGAGCGGATCTGGCTGCCCCATTCGATCTTCATCTGCACGCCCTTGATGTCGCTGATCTTTTCGAGGTGCTCGCGCTCCTTGATCTCGGCCAGACGCGCGCGCAGCATGTTCTTGCAGTTCTCGAGGTTCTGGAAGTGGCTGCGCTCCACCTGGCTGGACACCACGATGCCCGTGGGCTTGTGGATCAGGCGCACGGCCGAGGAGGTCTTGTTGACCTTCTGCCCGCCCGCGCCGGAGGAGCGGTAGACCTGCATCTCGATGTCGTCGTCCTTCAGCTCGATCTCGCTGTCGTCCGAGATCTCGGGCATGACCTCCACCGCGGCGAAGGAGGTGTGCCGCCGGCCGGCCGCGTCGAAGGGGCTGACGCGCACCAGGCGGTGCACGCCGTGCTCGCTCTTGAGGAAGCCGTAGGCGTTCTCGCCCTCGATCATGATGGTCGCGCTCTTGAGCCCGGCCTCGTCGCCGTCGAGGTAGTCCATGACCTTCACCTTGTAGCCGTGGCGCTCGGCCCACATGTTGTACATGCGGTAAAGCATGGAGGCCCAGTCCTGCGCCTCGGTGCCGCCCGCGCCCGCGTGGAAGGTGAGGATGGCGTTGTTCGCGTCGTATTCGCCGGTCAGCAGGGTGCTCAGGCGCATGGCCTCGGCGCGCTCGGTGAAGTCAGCAAACTCCTCCTGCAGCTCGGGCAGCATGGAGTCGTCCCCCTCCTCCAGCGCCATCTCGCACAGGGCGTAGAGATCGTCCCAGCTCGCGCAGAGCCTGTCAAAGCTCTCCACCTTGGTCTTGAGCTGCTTGAGGCGGCGCTGCACCTTCTGCGACTTTTCCACGTCGTTCCAGAAGCCCTCGCGCTCGCTGGCGGCCTCCAGCTCCTCGATCTCCTTCTGGGCCGCCTCCAGCTTCAGCGCGCCGCGCAGCACCTCCAGCGTGGGCTTGAGGGCGTTGAGCTTTCCCTTGTATTCTTCAAATTCCAGCATGGTGCTCTTTGCTCCTTATCCAGTCGTTCCGCAATATTATATACAAAAAAGAGCGGCTTGTAAATGCGCAAATTTCGTTGGCTTTTTTATACATTGAGCCTTAGCTTTCTCTTTTCAAGCGCGGGGCGTTGTGCTATACTGTAAAAGAAGAAATCTGCGCCCCGGCGCGCATCGGCCGGGCGAAAGACTATGAAAGTCGGAGGATAGAGAGATGATTTCTCACGGGAAAGAGATCCGGGTTTTCTGCGGCAATTCCAATCCTGCGCTGGCAGAGGAGATCTGCAGCCAGCTGTACATGAAGCTGGGCGACTGCTCGGTCGGGCACTTTGCCGACGGCGAATGCTCGATCTCCGTGTATGAACCCGTCCGCGGCAAGGACGTGTTCATCGTTCAGTCCACCTGCAAGCCCGTCAACGACAACCTCATGGAGCTTCTCATCATGATCGACGCCATGCGCCGCGCCTCGGCCGGCCGCATCACGGCAGTCATCCCCTATTTCGGCTACGCCCGGCAGGACCGCAAGGCCAAGAGCCGCGATCCCATCTCCGCCAAGCTCGTCGCCAACCTCATCACCTCCGCGGGCGCGGACCGCGTGCTGACCATGGACCTGCACGCCGCGCAGATCCAGGGCTTTTTCGACATCCCTGTGGACAACCTCATGGGCGCCAAGATCTTCGCCAAGCACTACGCCAAGATCTTCGGCAAGAACAACGAGGACGTGATGGTCGTCTCTCCCGACGTGGGCAGCACCGCCCGCGTGCGCACCTTCTCCATGGGCCTCGGCCTCAACATGGCCATCGTGGACAAGCGCCGCGAGAAGGCCAACCAGTCCGAGGTCATGAACCTCATCGGCAGCGTCGAGGGCAAGACCTGCATCCTGCTCGACGACATCGTGGACACGGCCGGCTCCCTCTGCGGCGCGGCCAAGGCCGTCAAGGAGATCGGCGGCGCGAAGGAGGTCTACGCCTGCGCGACCCACGGCGTTCTGTCCGGCCCGGCGATCGAGCGCATCGAGGAAAGCTGCATCCAGGAGCTGCTGCTGCTCGACACCATCCCCTATCCCACGGACAAGCCCAGATGCGACAAGATCAAGTACCTCTCCACGGCCTCCGTGTTCGCCGAGGCGATCCGCCGCATCTACGAGGAAGTCTCCATCTCCAGCATTTTCGACTGAAAATCCGCTGCGAAGCGACGCTTCAAAAAGGAGCAACCATGCTGTTTTCATCCAAGGGCGGCGTGCGCTGGCTGGTCGTCTGCCTCGGCAACCCCGGCCCGCGCTATGAAGGGACGCGGCACAACGCCGGGTTCATGGCCGCCGACGCGCTCGCAAAGAAGCTGAATGTGCGCATCGACCGGGCGCGCTTCAAGGCGCTCACCGGCCGCTGTGAGATCGGTGGGGAGAGCGTGCTGCTGATGAAGCCGCAGACCTACATGAACCTTTCCGGCGAGGCGGCGGCACAGGCCGCGGCCTTCTACAAGATCCCGCCGGAGCGGGTGCTCGTCGTCTCGGACGAGACGGCGCTGCCCATCGGCGCGCTGCGCGTGCGCACGAAGGGCTCCGCCGGCGGGCACAACGGGCTCAAGAGCCTGATCGCCCGCCTGGGGACGGAGGAGTTCCCGCGCATCCGTCTCGGCGTGGGCGCGCCCCCTCACCCCGATTACGACATGGCCGACTGGGTGCTCTCCACCTTCAAGAACCAGGACGCCGAGCAGATGGCCGCGTCCGCCGCGCGCGCGGCGGAGGCCGTGATCTGCTACATCAGCGAGGGGAGCGACCGCGCCATGAACCGCTTCAACCACAGCAACTGACCCGCATGACCAAGATCAACATATATTAGGAGGATGCACATGAAGAAAGACTGCATCGCCATGCTGCTGGCCGGCGGACAGGGCTCGCGCCTGTACGCGCTCACGCAGCAGGCGGCCAAGCCCAGCGTGCCCTTCGGCGGCAAGTACCGCATCATCGACTTCCCGCTCTCCAACTGCGCCAACTCCGGCATCGACACCGTCGGCGTGCTGACCCAGTACCGCCCGCTGCAGCTCAACAGCTACATCGGCAGCGGCCAGCCCTGGGACCTGGACGTGGCCGACGGCGGCGTCTACATCCTGCCGCCCTATCTCGGAGCGAACGAGCAGGGATCCTGGTTTTCCGGCACGGCCAACGCCATCTACCAGAACATCGGCTTCATCGACCAGTATGAGCCGGAAAACGTGCTGATCCTCTCGGGCGACCACATCTATAAGATGAATTACGCCGACATGCTCAGCGAGCATCTTCTGCACGACGCGGCCTGCACCATCGCGGTGCTGCAGGTCTCCCTGGAGGAGGCCACCCGCTTCGGCATCATGAACCTGCGCGCCGACGGCTATGTGGGCGAGTTCGAGGAGAAGCCCAAACATCCCAAGAGCGACCTGGCCTCCATGGGCATCTACATCTTCAACTGGAAAAAGCTGCGCGCGGCGCTCATCGAGGACGAGGCCGACCCGAACTCCAGCAAGGACTTCGGCAAGAACATCATCCCCAAGATGCTCGCGGCGGGCGAGAAGCTCTGGCCCTACCGCTTCCACGGCTACTGGCGCGACGTCGGCACCATCACGAGCCTGTGGGACGCCAACATGGACATGCTCTCCACCACGCTCATCAACCTCTACGATCCCGAGTGGCCCATCAGCTCCCGCAGCCCGGTCTGCCCGCCGCACTACACCGGCGAGAAGGCGGAGGTCGTGCACTCCATCGTCACCGAGGGCTGTGAGATCGACGGCCATGTGGAAAACTCCGTCCTCTCGCCCTCCGTCAAGGTGGGCAAGGGCGCCACGGTGCTCTACAGCGTGCTGATGCCCGGCGCGGTCGTCGAGGACGGCGCGGTGGTCGAATACGCCATCGTGGGCGAGAACACGGTCGTCAAAGCCGGCGCCCACGTCGGCGCCGCTCCCGACGGGACGGACGCCTGGGGCGTCGCCACCTGCGGCCCGGACATCGTCATCCGGCCCGGCGCGAAGGTGCCGGCCGGCGCCATGATCTACAAGAGCGAGGAGGTTTGAGCCATGCTGGACTTTCACGGGATCATCTTTGCCTACCGCACCACGCCCGCGCTCGGCGAGCTGGTGAGCAAGCGCACCGCGGCCTCTCTGCCCTTCTGCGGGCGCTACCGCCTGATCGATTTCGCGCTCTCCTCTCTGGCCAACGCCGGGATCCGGGACGTCGGCGTCATCATGCAGCGCGACTATCAGTCGCTGCTCGACCACATCGGCAGCGGCAAGGCCTGGGACATGAGCCGCAAAAACGGCGGACTGCGCATCCTGCCGCCCTTCGGCCTGCCCGAATACCACACCGGCAACTACACCGGCACCATGGAGGCGCTCAACGCCGTCAGCGAATATGTCCGCGACATCCCGCAGGAGCACATCGTCCTGCTGCTGGGCGACCTGGCCGCAAACATCGACCTCACGCCCGTGCTGCAGCAGCATCTGCGCTCCGGGCTGCCCATCACCGCCATCTGCGGCGACCACACGCCCGAGGGCCCGCATCACCGCTACATCGTCGATGACAACGGCCTCGTCAAGCAGGCGCTCTTTTTCCGCGAGGGCGACAGCGAGGGCCTGCCCGCGCTCGAGGGCTATGTCATCGAGAAGGAGATCCTGCTTGAGATGATGGACAACTGCTATGCCCAGAACCTCTACCGTTTCCATCGCGACGCGATCGCCCAGTACCTGGCCGACGGCGGCCTGATGGGCACCTATGTGCACCGCGGCTACGCGCAGGTCATCCGCACGGTCGAGGCCTATTACCGCGCCAACAAGGACATGCTCATTCCCGAAAAGCGCCGCGAGCTCTTCCCGGCCGGCCGCCCCGTGCGCACCCGCGCGCAGGAGGGCGTGAGCACCTATTACGGCGAAAAGGCCGTCTCCCGCAACAGCCTTGTGGCGGACAACTGCATCATCGAGGGCGAGCTGACCAACTGCATCGTGTTCAGCGGCGTGCGCGTGGAAGAGGGAGCCAGGCTGGAAAACTGCATCCTCATGCGCGGCTGCACCGTCGAGGAGGGCGTGCGTATGTGCAATGTGATCGCCGACAAGGACTGCCGCTTCTCCGCAGGCACCATGCTCATCGGCAGCGAGCGCCTGCCGACGGTCGTGCCCAAGGGCAAAGAGATATAAATCCGCTTCCGCGGGAGCAGCCGCTTCCGCGGGGCTATTCACCAAGGAAGGACCCCCCATATGATCGGACAAATCACAAAAGACGAAGTCAGGAGCGCGATCGAGGACAAGCTCTGCGCGCATTTTGCCACCACCGGCAAGGAAGCCACGGACGACCAGATCTTCCAGGCCACGGCCATCGTGATCCGCGAGATCATGAGCCGCCTGCTCGCCGTTGAGGATCCGTGCCGCCAGAACAAGGAGATCCACTATATGTCGATGGAGTTCCTCATGGGCCGCAGCCTCATGAAGAACGCCTTCAACCTGGGCATCTCGGACGCGATCACCGGCGCGCTGGAGGACATGGGCCGCAGCGCGGTGGACATCTTCGAAGAGGAGCCGGATGCCGGCCTCGGCAACGGCGGCCTCGGCCGCCTCGCCGCCTGCTATATGGACAGCATGGCGACCCTGGGCCTGGCGGCCACGGGCTATTCGCTCTGCTATGAGCTGGGCATCTTCAAGCAGAAGTTCGTCGACGGCAAGCAGACCGAGGTGGCCGACAACTGGCGCAGCGCGATGGAGAGCTGGCTCATCTCCCGCTATGAGGACGAGGTCGAGGTCCGCTTCGGCGGCCAGATCACCCCGCAGTGGGACAGCTACGGCCACTACAGCGCCGTGCACACGGGCTACACCGCCGTCACCGCCGTGCCGCGCGACATGCTCATCGCCGGCTACGACGGCGCGGTGAACACCCTGCGGCTCTGGGAGGCGCACAGCCCCAACTCGCTGGACATGTACCTCTTCTCCGAGGGCGAGTACGTCAAGAGCATGGAGCAGCGCACCATGACCGAGGTCATCACCAAGGTGCTCTACCCGGCCGACGACCACACCGAGGGCAAGACCCTGCGCCTCAAGCAGCAGTACTTCTTCGTCTCGGCCAGCGCGCAGGACATCGTGCGCAGGCACATGAAGACCTGGGGCGACATCCGATCCTTCGCCGAGCACCACACCATCCAGATCAACGACACGCATCCCACGCTCATCATCCCCGAGCTCATGCGCATCTTCATGGACGACTACAACCTCGGCTGGAACGAGAGCTGGGAGATCGTCAAGGGCACCGTGGCCTACACCAACCACACCGTCATGAGCGAGGCGCTGGAGAAGTGGCCGCAGAACCTCATCCAGACCCTGCTGCCGCGCCTGTGGGAGATCCTGTGCGAGATCAACAAGCGCTGGGTCAACTATCTGGTGGAGAGCTTCGGCCAGGGTGAGCGCGTGGGCCGCAACCTCATCATCAAGGACGGCCAGGTCCACATGGCCAACCTCTGCCTCGCCGCCTGCTACAAGGTCAACGGCGTGTCCCGCCTGCACGGGGACATCCTCAAGCGCGACCTCTTCCGCGATCTCAACAGCGTGCGCCCGGACCGCTTCACCTACGTTACGAACGGCATCGACCACCGCCGCTGGCTCGCGCAGATCAACCCCGGCCTGCACGGCCTTGTCTGCGAGCTGCTGGGCGGGGACGAGTACCTGCTGCAGCCGGAGAAGCTGGCGGAGCTCAACGCCTTCGCCTCCGACGCCGAGGCGCTGCGCCGCGTGGAGCAGATCAAGCGCGACAACGTCCGCCGCTTCGCGGACTTTGCCAAACGCAACGACGGCTTCACGCTCGATACCGACGCCGTGGTGGACGTGCAGATCAAGCGCCTGCACGAGTACAAGCGCCAGCTGCTGTGCGCCATGCGCATCGCGTCGCTGCAGCTGCAGCTGCACGACGACCCGAACCGCGACTTCGTGCCGCGCACCTTCGTCTTCGGCGCGAAGGCCGCCGCCGGCTACAAGACGGCCAAGCGCATCATCGAGCTGCTGCTCTCGATGCAGCAGGACATCAACAACGATCCGCTGTGCAAGGGCAAGCTGCAGGTCTATTTTGTGGAGAACTACCGCGTCAGCGCGGCCGAGGCCATCGTGCCCGCCGCCACCGTGTCCGAGCAGATCTCCACGGCCGGCAAGGAGGCCTCCGGCACCGGCTGCATGAAGCTCATGATGAACGGCGCCGTGACCATCGGCACGCTCGACGGCGCAAACGTCGAGATGTACGAACGCCTCGGCGACGAAAACATGTTCCTTTTCGGTCTGCGCACCGAGCAGATCGAGGAGTGGCGCCGCGGCGGCTACAACCCCGAGGGCATCTACAACAAGGACCCCGAGCTGCAGCGCATCTTCAAGCGCTTCCGCGAGGGCTTCTCGGACGGCAAGAGCTATTCGGACCTCGTGTCCTCTCTGCTCTACGGCGGCGACCAGTATATGCTGGTGGCGGATTACCGCTCCTACGCCGACTGCCAGAGCAGGCTCTATGACCGCATCCGCGACCGGGACGAGCTGGCGAGGCTGTCCCTGGTCAACACGGCGCAGAGCGGCTTCTTCGCGGCCGACCGGGCCATCCGGGAGTATGCGGAGAACATCTGGAACATCCGATGAGCGCGCCGCGCGTCATCGTCGTCGGCGGAGCGAATATGGACATCGGCGGAAGCCCGGCAGCGGGCTTCCGCCTCCGTGACTCCAACCCCGGCGAGATCCGGCTCCGCCCCGGCGGCGTCGGGCGCAACATCGCCCACGATCTGCGCCTGCTCGGCGCGGAGGTGAGCCTCGTGACCGCGCTGGGGGACGATCTGCCCGGCGAGGCCCTGCGGCAGAGCTGCGAGGCGGCGGGCCTGGACCTGAGCCTGGCCTTCACGCTCCCCGGCGAGCGGAGCAGCGCCTACCTCTACGTGACGGACGGGGCGGGGGACATGCTCGTCGGCGTCGCGGACACGGCGATCACCGAGCGCCTCACGCCCGCGCTGCTCGCGCCGCTGCTGCCGCGCCTCGGCGCGGCCGACGCCGTGGTGCTCGACGCGAACCTGAGCGCCGAAGCGCTGGACTTCCTCGCGGAGAACTGCGCCGCGCCGCTCTATGCCGACCCCGTGTCGACGGCCAAGGCCCCGCGCCTGCGCGGCGCGCTGCCGTATCTCGCGGCCATCAAGCCGAACGCGGCGGAGGCCGCCGCGCTGACCGGCGAAGCAGACAGCGAACGCGCGGCCCGCGCGCTGCTCGCGGCGGGCGTGAAGCGCGTTTTCGTCAGCCTCGGCGCGGAGGGGCTGCTCGCCGCCGAGGGGGAGACGCTGCTGCGCCTGCCCTGCCAGCCCTGCAACATCGTGAGCACCAACGGCGCGGGCGACGCGGCCACGGCCGCCGTCGTCCTGGCCGGGATCCTTGGCTTCGATCTGGAGCGGACGGCGCGCGCCGCGCTCTCGGCCGGAACGCAGGCCGCGGAGAACCCGGAGACGAACCCGGCGGCGCTGCGGATATGAAAAAAGGAACGGAGAGATCCGTTCCTTTTTTCTTTGCGGCGATCGAAAAGGGGGCGCGTATTGACGCTTTTATTGACGGTCCTGTGATAAAATAATGAAGGGTACCTTTGCGCCGAGTGTGCAAAAGACGAAAAACAGGATGGGACGCCGTGCGTCCCATCCTGTTTTTCTGATCCCGAAGCGGCTTAGCCGACGCGGTGGAAGGTGATCGTGTAATCCGTGGATTCCATCGTCATCACGTCGCCTTCGATGGAATAGGGATTGATCTCGTCGTTCCAGGTGATCTTCTTGCCGTCGCTTTTGTAGCTGCCGCCGTCGCTCTCCATGGCCTCGACCATCGAGTCGAGGACGCTGAGCGCGTAGTCCTCCAGCGGCATGCCGAGGGCCTGGGCGGCGGCGGCGTCGTCCACCTCCATGCCGACGATCGCGCTGATCATGTCGCGCATGAAGGCGGCGCAGCCGGTCACGAAGCTGTCCTTGTCCTTGGAGAGATCATAGCTGCGGCTGAAGGTGCCGTCCTCCCGGAACTCCAGGGTCAGCGTCAGCGTCAGGCTGCTGATGTAGTCGGCGGCGGAGGGGCCGCCCTGGCCTTCAAAGGCCTCGTCGAGAGATTCGACCAGCTCGTCCCGCAGGTCGACCTCGCCGACCCAGGTGCCGATCAGAGGATCCGGCCCGCCGCAGGCCGAGAGGGCCGCGACAAGAGAGAGGACGAGCAGGAGAGCCAGGAGCTTGCGGAGCTTTTTCATATTTTGTTCCCCATTTCTGTCATTGAGATGCTTCTATCTTAGTGGCGCGCGGCGGACTTGTCAAGAGAGCGTCGCGTAGAGCACGGCCTTGATGGTGTGCATGCGGTTCTCGGCCTCGTCGAAGACCACGGACTGCTTGGACTCGAAGACCTCGTCCGTGACCTCCATCTCCGGGACGCCGAAGCGCTCGGCGATGTCCGCGCCGATGGTCGTGCGCGTGTCGTGGAAGGAGGGCAGACAGTGCATGAAGACGGCCGTGGGCTTGGCCATCGCCATCGCGGCGGCGTTGACCTGGTAGGGCTTGAGCAGCGCGATGCGCCTGGCCCAGACCTCGTCCGGCTCGCCCATGGACACCCAGATGTCGGTGTACAGCACGTCGGCGCCGCGGCAGCCCTCGGCCACATCCTCGGTGAGCGTGACGCTGCCGCCGGTCTCCGCGGCGATGGCGCGGGCCTTTTCCACGAGCTCCGCGGCGGGGAAGAGCTCCTTCGGCGCGCAGGCCGTGAAGTTGAGGCCCATCTTCGCGCAGCCGACCATGAGGGAGTTGCCCATGTTGTTGCGCGCGTCGCCCATATAGGTGAAGTTGATCCCCTTGAGACGGCCGAACTTCTCCTCGATGGTGAGGAGGTCGGCCAGGATCTGCGTGGGGTGGAACTCGTCCGTCAGGCCGTTCCAGACGGGCACGCCCGCATAGGCGGCCAGCTCCTCGACGAGAGCCTGGCTGTAGCCGCGGTACTCGATGCCGTCGTAGAGGCGGCCGAGCACGCGCGCCGTGTCGGGGATGCTCTCCTTCTTGCCCATCTGGGAGCTGCCGGGGTCGAGATAGGTCACGCCCATGCCGAGGTCCATACCCGCCACCTCGAAGGAGCAGCGGGTGCGCGTGGAGGTCTTCTCAAAGAGCAGTACGATGTTCTTGCCCTGCAGCCAGCGATGCGGCTCGCCCTTGCGCTTGAGAGATTTGAACTGCTTGGCCAGATCGAGAAGATAGCGGATCTCCTCCGGCGTGTAGTCGAGCAGCTTGAGATAGCTTCTGCCTCTGAGATTCATGCCCATGATGCGTTCTCCTTATCAAATCAGATTAAACCGAGGCCTCCGGCCACGGTGCGGATGAAGTCCTGAACGTTGGTGACCATGGTGGTGGCGGCGAGAGAGCCGCGGTCGAGCAGCTTGTTGACGACGAACTCGTCCGCGTCCACCGCGTAGAGGTACACGGGGCGCACCGTCCCGTCCGGCAGGACGCGGAAGGAGGGCGTCATGTTCCCGGCTGCGATGGTGTGCAGCATGGTCGCCAGGCAGATGACCGTGGTGGCGTCCCGCAGCTGCGCCCGCATGGCGTTCTGCGCCTCGTAGACGTCGCCGATGACCTCCGGCAGCGGCCCGTCGTCCCGGATGGAGCCGGCGAGCACGAAGGGCACGCCCTGCTTCACGCAGGCGCAGAGGATGCCGTCGTCGAGCCGGTATTCTTCGATGAAGGCCGGGATGGAGCCGCAGCGGCGCACCTTGTTGCACACGTCGAGGTGGTGGTAGTGCCCGTTCGGCACGGACTGCTGGGTGTAGATGTCCTGCCCGAGCGCGGTGTGCAGCAGCGCGCCCTCGAGATCGTGGGTCGCCAGGGCGTTGCCGGCCAGCAGCGCGCGGCAGTAGCCCTCGCACACGAGCGCGGCCATGGCGGCGCGGGCGGAGGCGTCGAAGGCGAAGGCCGGGCCCATGACCCAGACGACCTTGCCGTGTTCGCGCTCGTAGCGCAGCAGCTCGATCAGCCGGTCGTAGTCGCGCCCGTAGGAGGTCTCGCGGCTGCGCCCCTGCCGGAACACGAACTGATCCTCCGGCGCCGCGCCCTCCGGCTCGAAGCCGCGGGCGTGCAGGAAGACGCCCTCCTCGGCGCGTTCCGTGCGCCCGAGAACGACCGCGTCGCCCCGGCGGAGATTGCGGTTTTCCACCACGTCGAGCCGCCCGTCGGGGCGGACGACGACGCTGGAGTCCATGCGGCTCTCCTCGGCGAGCTTCCACTCGCCGCCGAGCTTGAAGTATTCGGGGTACATGGAGGTGCTGTGGTAGCCCTCCGGCGCGACGCCGTCGGCCGGGGCGGGCGCGGTGCGCGCGTCCGGCGCGCCGGCGAAGAGCGGCAGCGAAAAGTCCGGCGCGCGGTAAACGGGCAGTTCAAAGGCCATGGGTACGCTCCTTTCACATCAGACGGGCTCGCGGACGAGCGGCATGCTCATGCAGCGGGGGCCGCCGCGGCCGCGCGCGAGCTCCGAGCTCGGCATTTCAAAGACCTCCACGCCGTTGGCGCGCAGGATCTCGTTGGTGACATAGTTGCGGTTGTAGACGACGACCTTGCCCGGCGCGAGGCAGAGCGTGTTCGCGCCGTCGTTCCACTGCTCGCGGGCGGAGGCGATGTTGTCCTTGCCGCCGCAGCGGATCAGCGTCACATGCGCGAGGCCGAGCGCCTCGCAGAGCACGGCCTCCAGCCCCTCGCGCCGCTCCTCGGCGCGCATGCCCGCGCCGCCGCGGCGGATGTCGTAGATGCGGAGACTGTGCAGGATGTCCGGGTGGACGGAGAATTTGTCGCGGTCGAGCTGGGTGAAGACCGTGTCGAGGTGCATGAAGGCGCGGATGTTGGGGATGTCCAGCGCGAGGATGCGCCGCACGTCGCAGCGCTCGTCGGAAAAGAGGCGCCGCGCGAGCAGCTCGACCCCCTCGGGCGAGCTGCGCTGGGACAGGCCGACGGCCAGCACCTCCGCGCTCAGGTTCAGGATATCGCCGCCCTCGACGTGGAAGGGGCAGTCGCGCTCGTACCAGAGCGGCACCTGCCCGGCGTAGTCCGGGTGGTGGCGCAGGATATAATCGCCGTAGATCGTCTCACGGCAGCGGGTGACGGAGTACATGCGGTGCAGGCTGACCCCGCGGCCGATGGAGGCGAAGGGGTCGCGCGTGAAGTAGAGGTTGGGGATGGGGTCGAGCACGAAGGGACGGCGCTCGCGGGTCAGCCGCGTCAGCGGCCCGTCCTTCAATCGGCCGCCGAGCTCCCCGGTGGTCACGCCGCTCATGGTCTTCTGTACGAGCAGGCGCTCGTCCTCGATCCCCAGGAGCAGCTCGCAGAGCTCCTCGCTGTGGCTGCGGGCGACCGGGCCGCCCTCCTGCACGAACTGCCGCACGAAGCGCTCGCGCAGCGCGCCGTCGCTCCGCAGCGTCTCGGCCATGAGGTCCTCCAGATAGACGACCTCGGCGCCCTGCCCGCGCAGGATATCGGCAAAGGTGTCGTGCTCCCGCTGCGCGAGAGCGAGATAGGGGATGTCGTCGAAGAGCAGGCGCGCCAGCTCCTCCGGCACGAGCTGTTCCAGCTCTCTCCCGGGGCGGTGGAGCAGCACCTTTTTCAGTGCTCCGATCTCGCTTGTTACACAGATGGCCATGACAGACCTCCCAGCCGTTGTCGTTCTGTCTTCTATTCTACCCGATTTCCTGAATTTTGCAAGGCGGAGGCGCGCATTTCTCCGCGCGTCTTGCATTCGCGGCGGAGAGAGGGTACAATAGGAGCATCAAATAGAAAAGGAAGCAAGCCATGAAAACACTGTCCTTTGATGAAGCCTATTGCCTCGAAAGTTTCCGGCGGCTGCTGGCGGTCGACAGCACCACCGGCTGGTATGAAGAGATCCAGGCCCTGCTCTGCGCCATGCTCGACGAGCTGGGCTGCCCCTGGACCCTCGTGCACAAGGGCGGCGTGATCGCCGAGCTCGGCGGCGAGGGCGAGGCGCTGGCCGTGACGAGCCATGTGGACGACATCGGGCTGATGGTGCGCCACCTCAACGCCGACGGCACGCTGAACGTCTGCCCCGTGGGCGGGCTCTACCCCTTCTACTGCATGACCGAGAACGTGCGCGTGCACACCCGGGACGGGAAGGTCTTTACCGGCACGGTCTGCCGCGAGCCGAACTCCATCCATGTGACGGAGGAGGAGCTGCGCCTCACGCCGCCGGACTTCCGCACGAATGTCCGCGTCGTGCTCGACGAGAACGTGAAGAGCGCGGCCGAGACGCGCGCCCTCGGCGTGGAGACCGGCGACGTGATCGCGCTCGAGCCGCGCCTTGCGATCTCGAACGGCTACATCAAGTCCCGCTTCGTGGACGCCAAATCCTGCGCCGCCGTGCTGCTGACGCTCATCAAGGCCCTGCGCGAGAGCGGCGAGACGCCGCGCCGCAAGGTCTACGCCTACTTCGCCGTGTACGAGGAGATCGGCCACGGCACCTCCTGGTTGCCGGCGGACGTGAAGGATATGATCGCGGTCGACATCGCGCCGACCGGCCCGGATCAGAACTCCGACGAGCACAAGGTCTCCATCTTCGCCAAGGACTCGCGCTACCCCTACCACTGGGGACTGACCAACGAGCTGCGCGAGACGGCGATCGGGGCGGGGATCGACTACGTCATGGATATCTTCACGCCCCACTACGGCACGGACTGCGACACGAGCCTCGTCGCCGGCCACGACGTCCGCCACGCCGCCATCGGCCCCGGCACGGCCAACAGCCACGGCTACGAGCGCACGCACGTCGACGGCCTGCGGCAGACCTACGCGCTGCTGGCGGCCTATCTCCGCCGCTGAAGGCCAAGAAAAGGATTGCCTGAACGGCCCCGGCATACTATAATAAAAGCGACCAAAAACAAAAAGGAGAGTCACTATGAGCAAGGCATACGACGTTCTCGTTATCGGACCGGTATCCCTCGATCACAACATCGACTATCTCGGCAACGAGCGCAAAGAGGTGGGCGGCGCGGTCGTCGCTTCCGGCTTTGCGGCGGCGCGCTCCGGCAACGCCACGGCCCTCTTCACCAAGCTCAACCCCGCCGACGCCGACGTGGAGGAGCGCTTTGCCGGCTCCGGCGCCGATCTCTACTGGAAACCCTCCAGGGCCACCTGCTCCATCCGCAACCAGTACTTCACCGCCGACAAGGAAAAGCGCTCCTGCACCTCCATGGGCGTGTGCGACCCCTTCCGCTTCGACGAGCTGCCGGACATCGAGACGAAGATCTATCACTTCGCCGGCCTTGTCTACGGCGATTTCGACGGCGAGCTCTTCGCCGAGGCCGCCAAGCACGGCAAGGTCGCGGTCGACGTGCAGTGCCTGCTGCGCCACGTCGAGCCGGACAAGAGCATGGCCTTCCACGACTGGACCGAGAAGAAGCAGTACCTGCCCTGCATCGACTATCTCAAGACCGACGCGGCCGAGGCCGAGATCCTCACCGGGCTGACCGACCGCGCCGAGGCCGCGAAGCTCCTGCACAGCTGGGGCGCGAAGGAAGTGCTCATCACCCACAACACCGAGGTGCTGGCCTACGACGGCGAGAAGATCTACACCTGCCCCATCAAGGCGCGCAACCTCTCCGGCCGCACCGGCCGCGGCGACACGACCTTCGCGGGCTTCATCACCGAGCGCCAGCGCGCCGGCATCGAGGAGGCGCTGCTGTACTGCACGGCGCTCGTCTCCCTCAAGATGGAGACGCCGGGGCCCTTCCAGGGCACGCGGCAGGACGTGCTGGATTACATCCGCGAGTTCTATTGAGGAGGAGCGGGACATGAAAAAGGCACTGCTGCTGGGACACCGGGGCTTCTCCGGCCCCTACCCGGAAAACACGCCGCTGGCCTTTCAGAAGGTCGCGGAGACCAGGGCCGACGGCATCGAGACGGACGTGCACATCTGCAAAAGCGGCGAGCTGGTGCTCTGCCACGACGAGAAGGTGGACCGCACCTCGAACGGACACGGCGAGATCAAGGACCTGACTTACGACGAGCTGCTGTCGCTCGACTTCGGCGCCTGGAAGAGCCCGGACTTTGCCGGGCAGCGCATCTGGACGCTCGGCGAGCTGCTGGACTTCTGCAAAGAGGCGAAGCTCGTGCTGAACCTGGAGCTCAAGAACGGCATCGAGTTCTACCCCGGGCTCGAACAGCGCTGCGCGGCGGAGATCCGCGCGCGGCACATGGAGGACACGGTCTTCGTCTCCTCCTTCAACCACGTCTCCATGCAGCGCTTCAAGGAGCTCGCACCCGAGATCGAGACGGGGCTGCTGTACGAGTCGCCGCTGCAGGACATGGCGCACTATCTCGACGCCTGCAACGCCGACAACGTGCACCCCTGCTGGCACGTCTTCGAGTATCAGCCGGAGCTGATCGAGCTCTTCCACGGCCGCGGCATGAAGGCCAACGTCTGGACGGTCAACGACGAGAAGGCCGCCCGCTTCCTGCTCGACCTGGGCATCGACGGGCTGATCGGCAACTACCCCGACATGCTCTGCCGCGTCGCGGGGCGATAAAGCGAACACGGAAAAACCGCAGAGGGACCGGGCCGGTCCCTCTGCGGTTTTTACTGTATGGGGGATAAATGTGAGTTTGCAGGGGTGTTTACATTGGATGATGCAGGGGGCGATGCTTTCATCGCCCCGCATGAACAGGTTTCTTTTCCGCGGGCCGATGAGGGCATCGGCCCCTACGGTGATATCGACCGTTGTGCCTCGTAGGGGCGAGCTGCGCTCGCCCGCCAGACCGGATACGACCCGGCGGGCGACCACAAGGGTCGCCCCTACAAATCCCCGCTTATCGTCCGGCGAGCCGCAGAGCGGTCCGGAGCTTTCGCGTCGTCAGGGCGTACACGCCCGCGTCCAGGAAGCGCTGGATGTCCGCCTCCCCGTCCACGGTCCAGACCGAGAGCTTCACGCCCTCGGCGGCGAGGCGCTCGGCGAAGGGCGGCAGGGCGAGGCGGTAGTTGAGGTTCAGCGTGTCGAGCCCGCAGCGGCGGCAGACCGCGAGGGCCCGCTCCGCGGTTTCGAGCAGGAGCGGTAGCGACCAGTCCCGCCGCTCGTAGACCCCGGGGACGGCCTCCTCGAGGTTGAGCCAGAGCTCCGCCGTCTCCCGCAGCTCCGGCGAGGCGGCCCAGAGCGCCGGATCGGCCGAGCCCGTGAGGATCACGCGCCCGGCGAGGCCGTGCTCGCGCGCGAGCGCGCAGACGGCGCTTTCCAGTCCGCGCTCCTTCAGGTCGCAGTTGACGCGCATGCCGGGCGCTGCCGCGAGCAGCGCGAAGACCTCCGCGAGCGTCGGCAGTCCCTCGTCGGCCGCGTCGTGGCCGAGACGAAGCGAGCCGTCGGATGCGCGGCGCACGTCGATCTCGAGGGCGTCGGCCCCCGAGGCGAGGGCATGCCGCACGAAGGCGAGAGAGTTGTCAGGAAAGCCGTCGGCCCCGGAATGGGCGGTGAGGATGGTCACGGATAACACCAGCTTTCAAAAAGAACACGGAGGAGGCGGCGCCTCCTCCGTGCGTGATCTCAGGGGATCGCTTATTTCTCCCACTCTTTTTCCTTCAGGTTCGAGTAGATGTACACGAAGGCTGAGACCGAACAGATCAGGAACATGATGACCGACAGGGCTGCGGAGCGGTTGTAGGCCAGATACTTGTTGAACTGATCGAACAGCGCGATGCCCAGCATCTTCGGCGAGGTGCCGCCCATCAGATAAGGCGTGGTGAAGGAGCCGACGTTCGACATGAAGACGAAGGTGGAGGCCACGACCACGTCCTTGAGGGACAGAGGCAGGATCATGCTCGTGAAGGTCTTGAACTTGCCGGCGCCCACGTCGCGCGCGCCCTCGATGATGGAATCGGGGATCGCGCCGAGGCCGGCGGTGATCATCAGCGCCGCGAAGGGGATGTTGAACCAGAGGTTCATCGTGATGATGCCGCTGGCGTGATACATCATCCCCAGATGGATGTCCTTCCCGAAGAGAAGGCCGATGCGGTTGATGAGACCGGAGTCGCGGATGATGGTGATCATGGCGTAGACGGCGCACATCGCCGGCACGAAACGCGGCAGCAGATACAGCGTGCCGATCGTCTTGGCGATCTTCGACTTGGTGAAGCGCAGATACAGCGCCAGCAGATAGGCCACCACGATCGCGATCACCACCGTCATGATGACGACGTACAGCGTGTAGAGCAGGTTCTTCAGCTGTACGGGATCGGTGAAGAAGTAGGTGTAGTTGGCCCAGGTGAATTCACCCGTTTTGGGGTCCTGGAAGCTCTTGATGACGGCCGCCAGGATCGGGTAAGCGACGGTCAGCATGACGACCATGAAGGCCGGGATGACCAGACCGTAGGCCACCAGCATCTGTTTCGCCTTTTTGCTCATAAAACCACCTTCAATCCGTGTTGTGAGAGAAACGACAGGAAAGCTTCAGATCCCGGCGCGGCGAAGGCCGCGCCGGTCAATTCGTGAGTCGATCAGCCGATCGTGGCGATCTCGTTGTCCCAGCGCTCGTTGAAGCTGGTGGACAGACCGCCGATGGACTGGATGCGGAAGCTGGAGACGTCGAGGTCGTTGAGGTCCTCATAGCCGGTCATATCCATGCCGGAGACGTCGATCAGAGGAATAGCGGCCATCTGCTTGACCATGATCTCCTGAGCGGCAGGAGAGAGCATGTAGTCGATGAAGGCATAGGCGCCCTCTTCGTGAGAGCCGAAGGTCGGGATGGCGAGGGACTGCAGGGAGCCGGTGAAGGAGGGCTGGATCTGGGTGATCTTGATGGTGTCCTTGATCGCACCGGAGGCGCGCTGGGACAGGACCATGTCGGCCCAGTTCGGGCACATGTCGATCTCGCCCTGGTTCAGAAGGTCCAGAGTGCCCTGGTTCTTGGCGGGGTAGACGATGGAGCCGCCAGACTTGTACATGTAGGGATGGATCTCCTTGAGGAACTCAAAGCCCTTGTCCCACTCGGCGATCCACTTCTCGTCGGTGGAGGTGAAGGCCTCCTCGGGCAGGAAGTTGTAGACGAAGGAACGGGCGCAGGAGTCGCCGGCGCCGCCGGTGCCCGGCTGGTTGTAGGCGAAGCGGCCCGGATGATCCTTCATCCACTGGACGAGCTCGTCAACGGTCTGGGGGGGATTGGGAACGGCCTCGGAGTCATACGCGAGGATAACGGTGGTGCCGCGGTAGGGCTGGCAGTAGTCGGGAGCGACGGAGCTCTTCGCAGCCACGCCGGCGGCGTTGGGCAGCTTGGAGGCATCGAGCTTCACGAACTGCTCTTCGCCGATGAGGTTGGTAACCTTGGACCAGTCGTCGCCGGAGAAGTCGACCAGGTCATAGTCAGTATTCTTCTGGCCGGCCTGGGAAGCGGCGGTCAGCAGGTCGGCAAGAGACTGGGCGCCGGTGCCGGAGAGCATGAACTGCAGCTCGACTTCATACTTGTCGTTCTTGGCGTTGAAGTCAGAGGTCAGGGTCTCAAAGATCTGACGGACGTTGTCGGAGCCGGTGGCCCACAGGGTGACCTTGGTCTTGCCGCCGGCAGCCTCCTGCTTGGCGCCGCCGCCGCAGGCAGCCAGGGCGAACACCATGCAGAGCGCGAGGATCAGTGCAAGGACTTTTTTCATGTTGCGTTCTCCTTTTTCATTCATTTATCGTCAGGGGCGGAGCCCCGGAACGAACTTACTGACCGACGGGGACGAAACCCGCCTCCGTGTCGAATTCGGAATACTTGGTGAATTTCAGCGTCACGGGATCGCCGATCTTCAGGCTGTCGCTGAGCGTGCGGTCGACGTTGCACTTGACGACGTTCTCGCCGCACTGGACGTTGAGAACGACATAGTGGCCCAGGAGCATGATGGTTCGGACCGTGCCGTCGAGATCGTCGCCGCTGCCGGCCCGGACGCTGACGTTCTCCGGGCGGACGGCAATGGTCTTGTCGCCCTTCTTGATGAAGTTCATCTCACCGATGAAGGAAGCCACATGCAGGGTCTTCGGGTTGTCGTAGATCTCGGCGGGGGTGCCGACCTGCTCGAACTTGCCCTTGTTCATGACCACGATACGGTGGGAAAGGCTCATGGCCTCCTCCTGGTCGTGGGTGACGAAGATGACCGTGATGCCGAGGTCGCTCTGGATCTTCTTGAGCTCCTCGCGCATCTGCTGGCGGATCTTCGCGTCGAGCGCGGAGAAGGGCTCGTCCAGCAGCAGCAGCGAGGGCTTGAGCAGCAGGGAGCGCGCGCTGGCGATGCGCTGCTGCTGGCCGCCGGAGAGCTGGCCGGGGTATTTCTTCTCGGTGCCGCTCATGCTCACGAGAGCCAGGTGCTTCTTGATGGCCGCGTCCATCTCCGCTTTTGGGATCTTGCGCAGCTTCAGACCGAAGGCGAGGTTTTCGTAGATGGTCATGTGCGGCCAGAGGTTGTAGCTCTGGAACACCATGGCCGTCGGGCGTTTCTCGGGCGGCAGGCTGACGATGGACTGGCCGTCCACGGTGATGTCGCCGCTGGTCACGTCCAGAAAGCCGCCGATGGTGCGCAGGATGGTCGTTTTGCCGCAGCCGGAGGGGCCGAGGAAGGTGACGATCTCGCCCTCGTAGACCTTCAGGTTGATGTGCTCCACGCCGTCGCCGTTGTCGTAGAGCTTGGTCATGTCCTTTATTTCAAGCTTGACTTTCCGTTCTTCCATCTCTACCTCTCCTTATTTCATCTTGAAGCCGCCGGAGATGGCCTCCGGTCCGATGTATTTCCGCATGGCAAAGATCATGAGCACCGACGGGATGATCAGCAGGATCGCGAACACCGCGCCGATCTGCACGGCCGAGGAGTCGAGCACGATGCCGTACATGGCCACAGGCATCGTCTGGATCTTGCCGGTGCCGACGAGCATGGTGCCCTGCGCCTCCTCCATGGAGCCGAGGAAGGTGTACAGCGTCGCGACCGAGATGCCCGGCATGGCCATGGGCAGCGTCACCTTGAAGAAGGTGCGCACCGGCCCGGCGCCCACGTCGCGCGCGGCCTCCTCCTGCTGCCGGTGCACCGAGCGGAAGGCGCTGGCCGGGAGCCAGACCATGAACATCATGGAGTGGATCATGTGGATCAGCACGACGCCGGTGTAGGTGCCCATGAGGTTGTACTTATAGAAGAGCACCGCGATGGAGGTGAAGATGCCCAGCTTCGGGAAGGCGTTGGTGAGCAGGAAGGAGAGCATGAAGATCTTCCGGCCCGGGTACTTGAAGCGGGCGATGGAGTAGCCCGCCGGGATGCACAGCACCATCGAAACGCCCGTCGTGATCAGGGCCACGACGAAGGACTGGATCATCGAGCGGACGAGGTTCTTCTGCTGGAAGATGTACTTCCACCACTTGAAGCCCCAGGCCTCCGGGAAGACGTGCGGCACGCTGTATTCGTTGGCGAAGGCCAGCATCACCATGTTCAGCATGGGGCCGTAGAAAAACAGGACGAACACCGCCAGCAGGATGAACTCCCAGAATTTCTTTCGCCCGACCGCATGGTAGAAGCGCCGCGGGTTGAGCATTTTGAACAAGTTGACCCACTCCTTTTTTCTCAGACTCGCGCGGATAGAAAAAAGGAGCCAAAGAAAACGAAAGCCTCTCGTCGGGGGGAGATGTTCGGTTACTTTGGCTCTTTCAAGATATTCCGGTATGTAATAAAATGGTAACATGTTTTCCAGTCATTTACAAGGGAAAGCGGGGGGCACGGCAGCAAATTGTAAAAAACGCGAAAAGATTTCGGCCCGGATTTGTGGATATACGACAAAGAAACTCGTCAGACGGCGGCGCTTGACGGAGGGCGCGGGGCATTCTATAATGAAGAAAAACGCCTGAAGGAGACGACGCGCATGAAAACGGTCGCATTCATCGGTACGGGGAACATGGGCTCGGCCCTGGCGAGAGCCGCCGCGAAGAGCGGCCGGGCGGACAGGCTCCTGCTCGCCAACCGCAGCCAGGAGAAGGCGCGGCGACTGGCGGAGGAGCTCGGCGGCGAGGCCGTGGACAACCGGACGGCGGCCGCCGAGGCGGAGGTCCTGTTCCTCGGCGTGAAGCCTCAGCACCTGGAGGAGATGCTCGCCGGGATCGGGGACGTGCTGGCCGCGCGGCGAGACCGCTTTTTCGTCGTGTCCATGGTGGCGGGCAGGGAGCTGCGCGCCCTCTCGTCGCTGCTCGGCGGCGCGCCCGTGATCCGCGTCATGCCGAACATCCCCGTGGCCGTCGGCGCGGGCATATCGCTCTTCGCGGCCTCCCCGGAGGTCACGGAGGAGGAAAAGGCCTTTTTCCGCGAGCTGATGGCGGCTTCCGGCCTTGTGGAGGAGCTGAACGAGGAGCTGATGGACGCGGCCACCGGCGTCACGGGCTGCGGCCCGGCCTTCGCCGCCATGTTCGTCGAGGCGCTCGCGGACGGCGCGGTGACTTGCGGTCTGCCCCGCGCGCAGGCGATCCGCTGCGCGGCGCAGATGATGAAGGGCACGGCGGAGCTGCTGCTGGAGACGGGCGAGCACCCCGGCGCGCTGAAGGACCGGGTCTGCTCCCCCGCGGGCAGCACGATCCAGGGTGTGCGCGCGCTGGAGAAAAGCGCCTTCCGCTCCGCGGTCACGGAGGCCGTGATCGCGAGCTGGGAAAAAGAGTTCTGACAGGCCGCAGGGGAGCTTTTGGGAAGCGAAGGCAAGCGGTCGGCGTCTTGTTCCGTTCCCCTGAAAACGGAACCTTACACGTTCGTTTCTATCGCATTTTTACGGAGGGATGAGCAGATGAATCGCGCGCTCTGCCCGGTCGGCGATACCGCAAAGGTCGAAGCGCTGTTCGCGGGCTGGGAGGAGACGATGATCCTCTCCTGCCTGCAGCGGGTGATGGGGACGATCTATGTGAACGACCCGGAAAAGCCCGCGTCGGCCATGGCGGTCCTCGCCGACTTTGTCTTCCTCGCGGGAGAGCCGGACCGGGCGCTCGTCGAGGGAAAGCCGGAGGGCTTCCGCATCCTGGTCCCCCAAAACAAAGACTGGGCAGAGCTGATCGAGGCCTGCTTCCCGGACGCCGAGCGCTACGACCGATGGGCGATCAGAAAGGACACGCGCTTCGACCGGGAACGGCTCGCGGCCATGGCCGCCGCGCTGCCCGCGGGCTGCGAGCTGCGGAGGATCGACGGCGAGCTTTACGACCTGTGCCTCGCGGACGCGCTGTTTCAGGACGGCGTGAAGCATTTCGGCTCGAAGGAGGAGTACCTGCGGCACGGGCGCGGCTTTGCCGTCGTGAAGGACGGGCGGCTCGCCTCCATCGCTTCGAGCTACTCCGTGTACCGCGGGGGCGTCGAGATCGAGATCGACACCGCGGAGGCGGAGCGGCGGAAGGGCCTTGCGAGCGCCGCCGGCGCGGCGCTGATCCTCTCCTGCCTGGACGACGGCCTGTATCCGAGCTGGGATGCGGCGAACATGGCTTCGGTGCACCTCGCGGAAAAGCTCGGCTACGAGCTCAGCCACGCGTATCATTGTTACGGAGTCAAATAGAGCGGGAAAAGGACGGCGTGCCCCCCCTGCCGGTGTCACCAGCAAAAAAAACAGTCGGAAAAGAGGAACGAAACCATGGAAGGATTGACGATCCGCCCGGAGACGGAACGGGACTACCGGGCCGTGGAGGAACTGACCCGCGAGGCCTTCTGGAACGTATACAAGCCCGGCGCGGACGAGCATTACTATGTGCATCAGATGCGCTCGCACCCCGATTTTCTCCCGGAGCTGGCCTTCGTGCTGGAGCTCGGCGGCAGGATCGTCGGGAATATCATGTACACGAAGGCCTGGCTGGAGGACGAAAGCGGCGCGCGCAAGGAGATCCTCTCCTGCGGGCCGCTCTGCGTCGCGCCGGAGCTGCAGCGGCGAAAGCTCGGCAGGCTGCTGATCGAGCATTCCTATGAGGCGGCCCGCAAAATGGGCTGGGACGTGAACGTCATGTTCGGCAACCCCGGCAACTACGTCAGCCGCGGCTTCGTCAGCTGCAAAAGGAAGAACGTCAGCTTCATCGCCGACGGCAACTTCCCGACGGCGCTGCTCGTCAGCGAGCTCGTGCCGGGGGCGCTCGACGGCCGGAAATGGCTGTATATCCCGAGCACCGCCGCCGACTGCTGCGAGGATACCGCCGCCGTCGAGGCCTTCGACCGCAGCTTCCCGCCGAAGGAAAAGGCCTGGCGGCCGAGCCAGGAGGAGTTCTACATCTACAGCCATTCCTCGGTCGTGAGGTGAAGGCAAACAAAAACGCCGCTGAGAGCAAAGCCCTCAGCGGCGTTTTTTGTCTTTCCTCACTCCCACTCGACAGGACTTAACTGATTCCGTTTAGGAATTATTGCTCGTCCTGTTTATGGTCCCTTTGATTATTTGATGTATCCATATTATCCAGCCTATCATCCCTCCTGTTATCATTTTGTTATCAGCGTTGATAACAGTGGAGTGGAATTGCTATGGATAACAGTGCTGTTATTATACCAGAACAGAGGACAATTTCAAGATGCTTGTCCTAATCTTTGCTACCGTTTCCAACGCTTCAAATCATTTTGTAGAGTTCATAGCAGTCATGCCCTTTGGGAACGTCCTTGAGTTCGCCTCTGAGCAAAAAGCCGTTCTTTTTAAAGAAATCGACGTTCCAGTCGCCCGCATTTGTCAAAATCATGGAAGCGCCGTTTTCCTTTGCCAGTTTTTCCACTTCCTTCAAAAGATACGTCCCCAGACCTTGACGCCTGAGCGGCTCTTCCACAAACAGCGCGTCGACAAAGCCGTAGGCGCCCTTGCCCACGTCTGCAATCACGCCTGCAATAAACCTGTCGTCTTTGTCCGCAAGTTTCTTATAGAAACTGACGTTCTCGCATTCCTGCTCGTAGGCCTCGCTGTATGTTTCGATGCCGTTTTCGATAACTTCCGCATCGTTCTCATTGCCAATCGAGAGCTTGAACCGGGCGCCGCTGTTGTTCGACGGCACGTACTCCGGCGTGTCCCTGTCCAGGTATTTGACCAGGGAATAACTGATATAGCCGTTTGCCTTTTTCAGCGTCGTGAAAACTGTGTAGCCGTGTTTTTCATAGAAGGGTCTTGCCATATAACTGGCGGTTCCGAGCGTCACGACCC
>JAFRLZ010000076.1 GCA_017430985.1 Oscillospiraceae bacterium | reverse complement strand
GGGCGGTTTGTGTTATCTTATCCATAGCGAATAGGGTGCCTGCCTTTCGGTTTTGTCTGGACAACTCAACCATAATACAGGCCGCTCCTATTCGCTATTCTTTTTTTCTCCTACTGTCACACATCATTGTAAACCCTACATCATAAATCCTTTTCCGGACAGAAGGCTTTTGTTGAAATCCAGGAAAATTGTGTTATACTATATACTTACGTTACTATGTTCATTTGGAGGCATACTAAGCAACATGGCGAAAAAACAGTTCAAGGCCGAGTCGAAGCGTCTGCTCGACCTGATGATCAATTCCATCTACACCAACAAGGAGATCTTCCTGCGTGAGATCCTCTCCAACGCGTCCGACGCGATCGACAAGCTCTGCTATCTGTCGCTGACCGACGATCAGGTGGGCCTCGACCGCGGGGATTTCCGCATCGATATCCTCGTCGACAAGGATGCGCGCACCATCACCGTGCGCGACAACGGCATCGGCATGACCTTGGCCGAGGCCGAAGCCAACCTCGGCGTGATCGCCAAGAGCGGCTCCTACCAGTTCAGGGACGAGATGGACAAGGAAGCCGCCGGCGAGGACCTGTCCATCATCGGCCAGTTCGGCGTGGGCTTCTACTCCGCCTTCATGGTCTCGGACGAGGTCACCGTGCTCAGCCGCAAATACGGCGAGAGCGAGGGCGTGAAGTGGACCAGCAAGGGCGCCGACGGCTACACCGTCGCCCCCTTTGAGAAGGACACGGTCGGCACCGACGTCGTCATGCACCTCAAGCCCGACACCGAGGACGAGCTCTACGGCACCTACCTCGAGAAGTGGAAGATCAAGGCGCTCGTGAAGAAGTACTCCGACTATGTGCGCTGGCCCATCCGCATGGACCTGGAGCATCAGGAGCGCTTCGAGACCGGCGAAACGAACGACGAGGGCCAGCCGAAGGTCGAATACCGCATGGTCACCGAAAACGAGATCATCAACTCCATGGTGCCCATCTGGCAGCGCAGCAAGCAGGAGGTCACGGACGACGACTGCATCGCCTGGTACAAGGAGAAAAACCGCGACCGCAAGGACCCCTGCGCCCTCATCCGCGTGTCCGCCGAGGGCCTCGTCAGCTACAAGGCCATGCTCTTCGTGCCCGGCGAGGAAAACCCCAACGCCTTCGTCGGCGACAAGAAGGGCGGCATCACGCTCTATTCCAACGGCGTCATGATCATGGAGCACTGCGACAAGCTCGTGCACGACTACTTCGAGTTCGTCAAGGGCGTGGTCGATTCGCCGGACCTCTCGCTGAACATCTCCCGCGAGATCCTGCAGCACGACCGGCAGCTGCGCGTCATCGGCCAGAACCTTGAGAAGAAGATCAAGGGCGAGCTGGAGAAGATGATGAAGGAGGACAAGCCCAAGTACGAGGAGTTCTTCCGCAACTTCGGCGTGCACCTCAAGGCCGGCTGCTGCGACGAATACGGCCGCTACAAGGACTTCCTGCGCGACCTGCTGATCTTCTACACCGGCGAGGACACGCAGGTGACGCTCAAAGAGTACGTCGCCAACATGCCCGAGAGCCAGCAGAAGATCTACTTCGCCAACTCCGACACGCTCAAGCACGCGATCAGCCTGCCGCAGTGCGACCAGGTGCGCGAGCGCGGCTACGAGATTTTGTACCTCACCCACCCGATCGACGAGCTGGTGCTCGAAAACCTGCGCGAGCAGGACGGCAAGCCCTTCTGCAACGTCGTCACGGACGACCTCGGCTTCGAGACCGAGGAGGAGAAGAAGGCCGCCGAGGAGCGCGACATCGAAAACAAGGAGCTGCTGGACTTCGTCAAGGAGTCGCTGGGCGAGGCCGTCAGCAAGGTGCGCCTCAGCCGCAAGCTCGAAAAGCTGCCCTGCTGCCTGACCACCGAGGGCCCGCTCACGCTCGAGATGGAGCGCTACTTCCGCCGCGGGCCGAGCGAGGAGATGCGCAAGCTCCGCGCCGAGCGCGTGCTGGAGCTCAACGCCGAGCACAAGGCCGTGCAGGCGCTCAGGGCCGCTTTTGAAAACGGCGAGAAGGACAAGGCCGCCTCTCTCGCGAAGATCCTCGAAACCATGGCCGAGCTCATGGCCGGCTGCGACATCGAGGACCCGGCGAGCTTCGTGGGCCTCGTGAGCGAGCTGTTCTGACGGCTCAGCGCAGACCCGCGGCGGTAATTCCGGGCCGCCCGCATCTGCCGCCGGCAGCGGCGGCGCATAGCCCCCCTTGCCTAAAGGGGGGTGCCCCGCAGGGGCGGGGGGATATGAAACGCCCCGAAACGACACCGGCACAAAAAACGACAGAATCCCCCAGTCACGGCTTGCGCCGCGACAGCCCCCTTTAGGCAAGGGGGCCAAAGAGGAAAGTGATTGTATGGCACGACGATTAGGCATCTACATCCATATACCGTTCTGCGCCAGCAAGTGCAGCTACTGCGACTTCTATTCGCTCGCGGGCTGCGACGCGAGCATGCCGGACTATCACCGGGCGCTGCTGCAGCACCTCGAGGAATCCGGCCGCTCCATCCGGCAGTACGAGGTCGACACGGTCTACTTCGGCGGCGGCACGCCCAGCTACTACGGCGCGGACCGCATCGCGGAGCTCTTCAACGCCCTGAAGCTCAACGGCAACGTCAGGCTCGACGCGGAGGTCACCGTTGAGGCCAATCCCGACTCGATCAGCCTCAACGCGCTGCGGCTGCTGCGCGAGGAGGGCGTCAACCGCCTCTCGCTCGGCATCCAGGCCACGGACAACAACCTCCTGAAGCTCATCGGCCGCCGCCACAACTTCCAGCAGGCGCAGAAGGCCGTCTTCAACGCCCGGCAGGCCGGCTTCGACAACATCAGCGTCGATCTCATGTACGGCCTGCCCAGCCAGACCAAGAGCGACTGGGCCGAGTCGCTCGCGCGCATCGTCGAGCTGCACCCCGAGCACATCTCCTGCTACGGACTCAAGCTCGAGCCGGGCACGCCCATGTACGCCGAGTACAAGGGCTCGCCCATCCTGCCGGACGACGACGAGCAGGCGGACATGTACTGCTACGCCGCCGAGATGCTCGAGCGCTACGGCTACCGGCACTACGAGATCTCCAACTTCTGCGCGCCGGGCTTCGAGTCGCGCCACAACCTCAAATACTGGCGGCTCGACGATTACATGGGCTTCGGCCCCGGCGCGGCCTCCTGCGTCGGCAACCTGCGCTACAGCTTCGTCAAGGATCTCAGGCGCTACATCTCCGGCGTGGAGAAGAAGGTCAGCATCACCGAGGAATACGAGGTCATCGACCCGCTGGAGCGGGCCGTCGAATATATCATGCTGGGCATGCGCACCTCCCGCGGGATCTCCCGCGAGGAGTACCGCGTCAAATGCCAGAGCGACTGGCGCCCCCTGGGCCGCGCGCTGGAGGCCTTCCGGGAAAAGGGCTGGGCCGAGGAGGACGAGGGCCGCTGGCACTTCACCGTGCCGGGCTTCCTGATCTCCAACACGCTGATCGGCATCCTGCTCGAAGCGCAGGCAGGCGGCCGCATCGAGGGCACGCCCTGGCTGCAGGAGGCCTATGAGGCCGAAGAAAAGATCCACGTCCCCAAGAGCGAGGAGGAGCTTTTCGCAGAGCTCTATCAGCAGCAGAAAACAAGCGAGGAATAAGCTGTGAGCAAAGAGAAAGAAAAAACCGAAAAAGCCGTCGCGCGCGAAGAGGCCAGGGCCGCGAAAGCCGCCGAACAGAAGGCCGCGAAGGCCGCGAAAGCCGCCGAGCAGGAGGCCGCCAGAGCCGCGAAGGAACAGGCAAAGGCCGATAAAGAAGCCGCAATGGCCGCGAAAGCGCAGGCCAGGGCCGACAAGGCCGCCGCGCGCAAGGAGAAACAGGCCGGGGACAAGCAGCCCGGCCGCGGCCGGAAGCTCGTCCGCGCGCTGGTGCTGACCGCCGTGGTCGTGCTGTTCCTGGCCGCCGCCTGCACCGCCGCGCTGGCGGTGGCCGGGCGCAACATCCAGAAGAGCGACAAGATCCTCCCCGGCGTGACCGTGGGCGAGATCCCCGTCGGCCGGCTGACGCAGGAAGAGGCCGTAGCGGCGCTGGAGGTCCGGGGCTGGGAGGAGAGCGTCGGCGGTACGCTGAACGTGACGCTGCCGATGGACGCCGGCTGCCAGATCGACTATCTGCAGGCGGGCGTCAGCCTCAACGCCGAGCGGGCCGCGGCCGCGGCCTACCGCTACGGGCGGCAGGGCAGCGTGCTCGACGGCATCCGCGCGTATTTTTACGGCACGAAACACAGCGTGGACGTGTCGCAGGACGGGCTCGCGCTCGACCGCGACTATATCATGCAGCGCCTGCAGGACGGCATCGACCAGTTCGACCGCGCCGCGGCCGACCAGGGCCACCTGATCGATAAGGAGAGCTCCTCCATCACGATGCTCAAGGGCGCCGGTCAGATGAAGATCGACGCCGAGGACCTCTGCGCGGCCGTCGTCGCCGCGCTCGAAGCGCGCGAGACGGAGCTGAACTATCAGCCGACGCAGACGGAGGTCAGCATGCCGGACTTTGAGGAGATGCACGCGCAGCTCTTCACCGAGATGCGAAACGCCCGCTACGACCCCGAGACGGACACGATCGAGCCCGAGGTCGTCGGCGTCGACTTCGACGTGGAGCTGGCCCGCTCGCTCTGGGAGGCCGCCGCGCCCGGCGAGGAATTCACCTTCCCCGTTGTGCTCAGCTATCCCCCCGTGACCGAGGCGAGCATGAGGGAGCTCCTCTTCCGCGACTGCCTCGGCGAGCGCACGACCTCCTTCTGGGGCAGCTCCTCCAACCGCATCAACAACATCGAGCTCGTGGCGCAGAAGCTCAACGGGCTCGTCATCCAGCCGGGCGAGGAGTTCTCCTACAACGGCTACGTCGGCGAGCGCACCGTCGAGGCCGGCTTCAAGGCCGCCGACGCCTACGTCAACGGCGGCGTCGAGCCGCAGATCGGCGGCGGCATCTGCCAGGTGTCCTCGACGCTCTACTGCGCCGTGCTCGCCGCCCAGCTCGAGATCGTGGACCGCAGCGCGCACATGTTCGCCGTCGGCTACCTGCCCAAGGGGCTTGACGCCACGGTGAGCTGGCCGGGGCCGGACTTCAAGTTCCGCAACAGCCGGGACTATCCGATCCGCATCGCGGCGCGCGTGGACCGGGACACGACGAACCTGACGATCGAGATCTGGGGCAGCAACCTCGATGGCACCTACGGCGTGCCGAAGTCCTCCTGGGGCAAGCACCTTGACGCCGAATGGCTGGCGAAGGGCTATGAGGTCCAGGTCGGCTGGGACGCCTATTCCTGGGTTGAGATCTACGCGGCCGACGGCACCTATCTCGACAAGATCAAGGGCTACAGCAGCCGCTACGACCTGCACCCGGAGGACATCCAATGGCCGGAGCTGCCCGCCGAGGTCCCGCCCGCGGCCGACCCCTCCGAGCCGGAGATCACCATCGTGGTCCCGGAGCCGGAGCCCGAACCCCCGTCCCCGGGCGGCGGTGAAGGCGGCGGCGGAACCGATATCATCATAGGCGGTTAACAAGGAGAAGAGGAAGCATGGACAAGAAGACCTTTTATATCACGACCCCGATCTACTATCCCTCGGATAAGCTCCACATCGGGCACACCTACTGCACCGTGGCGACCGACGCGATCGCCCGCTACAAGCGCCTGCGCGGCTATGACGTGATGTTCCTCACGGGCACCGACGAGCACGGCCAGAAGATCGAGGAGAAGGCGAAGGCCGCCGGCGTCACGCCGCAGGAATTCGTCGACCGCATCGTCACCGGCGAAAACGGCATCCTCGACCTGTGGAAGCTGATGAACATCTCCAACGACCGCTTCATCCGCACCACCGACGACTACCACGTCGCCTCCATCCAGCGCATCTTCAGGAAGATGTACGAGAAGGGCGACATCTACAAGGGCGCTTACAAGGGCAAGTACTGCACGCCCTGCGAGAGCTTCTGGACCGAGAGCCAGCTCGTCGACGGCAAGTGCCCCGACTGCGGGCGCGAGGTGCACGACGCGGAGGAGGAGGCCTATTTCTTCCGCCTCTCCAAGTACGCCAGGCCCGTGCAGGAGCTGCTGGAGACCGGCACCTTCCTGGAGCCTGCCTCCCGCGTCAACGAGATGATCAACAATTTCATCAAGCCGGGGCTCGAGGACCTCTGCGTGTCCCGCACCAGCTTCTCCTGGGGCGTGCCCGTGGACTTCGACCCGGGCCACGTCGTCTACGTCTGGGTCGACGCGCTGTCGAACTACATCACCGCGCTCGGCTACCTCAACGACCGCTACGACGACTTTGAGAAATACTGGCCGGCGGACGTGCACGTCGTCGGCAAGGAGATCGTGCGCTTCCACTCGATCATCTGGCCCGCCATGCTCATGAGCATGGGCCTGCCCCTGCCGAAGAAGGTCTACGGCCATGGCTGGCTCATCATCGACGGCGGCAAGGTCTCCAAGTCCAAGGCCAACACCAGCGCCAACGTCATCGACCCCTATATCCTGGCCGAGCAGTTCGGCGTGGACGCGCTGCGTTTCTTCCTGCTGCGCACCTTCCCCTTCGGCTCCGACGGCAACTTCACCAACGAGCTGCTGATCTCCACGATCAACACCGACCTCGCCAACGACCTCGGCAACCTCGTCTCCCGCACGACCGCCATGGTCGAGAAGTATTTCGGCGGCGAGCTGCCCGCCGAGCGCGAGACCGATCCCATGGACGACGAGCTCAAGGCGATGCTGCGCGCGCTGCCGGAGCGCTACGCCGCGCAGATGGACGTCTACCAGCCGCACCTCGCGCTGGAGGAGGTCTTCCGCTGCATCCAGCGGGCCAACAAGTACATCGACGAGACGGCGCCCTGGGTGCTCGCCAGGAGCGAGGACAAGCGCGCCCGCCTGGCCGAGGTCATGTTCAACCTCGTCGAGGCGCTGCGCCTGAGCCTCATCTGCCTGACGCCCTTCATGCCCGAAAGCTGCGACAAGGCGCTCGAGCAGATCGGCGCGGCAGACTGCCGCAGCTGGGACGACGCCGTGTTCGGCGCGCTCCGGGGCGAGATCCGCGTCCACAAGGGCGAGACGCTCTTCCCGCGCCTCGACATGGAAAAGGCGCTGCAGGAGCTCCACGAGCGCGACGCGAAGGCGAAGGGCCCGCAGGTCAAGGTCGAGCCCGTGCTGCCGGACGTGACGATCGACGAGTTCGCCAAATGCGACATGCGCGTGTGCAAGGTGCTCGCCTGCGAGGCCGTCAAGAAGAGCGAGAAGCTGCTGAAGTTCCAGCTCGACGACGGCTCCGGCACGCCGCGCCAGATCCTCTCCGGCATCCATAAGTTCTACGAGCCCGAGCAGCTCGTCGGCAAGACCGTGGTCGCCATCCTCAACCTGCCGCCGCGCAGGATGATGGGGCAGGAGTCCAACGGGATGCTGCTGTCCGCCGTGCGCGAGGTCGACGGCAAGGAGGAGCTGCATCTGCTGATCCTCGGCGACGACGTCCCCGCGGGCAGCCGTCTCTGCTGATCTTCAACGCAAAACAGGCCGCCCGCAGGCGGCCTGTTTTTGAATAAACGGGGATTGATCTGTCATTGCGAGGAGGGCGAAGCCCGACGTGGCAATCCGTATCCCCTATGAAAAGAGAACGGATTCCCACGGCCAGTGTGCGCACTGGCCTCGGAATGACAGACAGATAACCTCCAATTCACACCAGGGAGAGCTCTTCCATGACCGACGACAGACATACCCGCACCCGGCTGCTGCTGGGGGACGCGGCGATGAAAAAGCTCAGAAACGCGCACGTCGCGGTCTTCGGCCTCGGCGGCGTGGGGGCGATGTGCGCCGAGGCGCTCTGCCGCGGCGGCGTGGGCGCGCTGACCCTCGTCGACCACGACGCGATCAGCGTCACGAACCTCAACCGCCAGCTCCTCGCCACGACGGAGACCCTCGGCGCGGACAAGGCCGAGGCCGCCGCCGCGCGGCTCAAAAGCATCGACCCCGACTGCCGCGTGACCGCGCGCAAATGCTTCTTCCTGCCGGAGACGGCGGGGGACTTCGACTTCTCGCAGTACGACTACGTCGTGGACGCGGTGGACACCGTGACGGCGAAGCTCCTGCTCGTCGAGCGGGCGAAGGCGGCCGGCACGCCGATCATCTGCGCCATGGGCGCGGGCAACAAGCTCGACCCCACGGCCTTCCGCGTCGCGGACATCGCGGACACGCGGGTCTGTCCGCTCGCGCGCGTCATGCGCAGGGAGCTGAAAAAGCGCGGCGTCGAGGGCGTGAAGGTGGTGTATTCCACCGAGCCGCCCGTCGAGCTCGTGCGCGGGGCTCAGGACGGGCCGCGCGTCAAGGACGTGCCGGGCTCGGTGTCCTTCGTGCCGGGCGTGGCGGGCATGATCCTCGCGGGCGAGGTCATCAAGGACCTCATTTCTTGACAAACGGCTTCGCCTGTACTATGCTGTAGCTGCGCCGCACCGGGCCGGACCCGGGCGACAGCAGAAAGGAACTGAATATGGAAAAAAAACGTATCCCGACCCGGACTCTGACCGGGCTGGCGCTGCTGACGGCGATCGTCGTCGTGCTGCAGCTCGTCGGCGCCTTCGTGCGTTTCGGGCCCTTCTCCATCTCGCTGGTGCTCGTGCCCATCGTCGTGGGCGCGGCCCTCTACGGCGCCGGCGCCGGCGCCTGGCTCGGCTTCGTGTTCGGCATGGTCGTCCTGCTCAGCGGCGACGCCGGAGCCTTCATGGTCGTCAACCCCCTCGGCACGATCCTCGTCGTGCTGCTCAAGGGCGCGGCCGCGGGCTTCTGCGCCGGGCTCGTGTACCGGCTGCTGAAGAAGTGGGAGCTCCCCGCCGTCGTCTGCGCCGCGATCACCGCCCCGGTCGTCAACACCGGCATCTTCCTGCTCGGCTGCCTTGTGTTTTTCCTGCCGACCGTCGCCGGCTGGGGACAGGCTATGGGCTTCGAGAGCGTCGGCAAGTATATGATCTTCGGCCTCGTGGGCGGCAACTTCCTCTTTGAGCTGCTGTTCAACATCGTTCTCAGCCCCGTGATCGTGCGGCTCATCAAGATCGCAAGGAAGGAGTGAGGCTCCGTGATCCTCGCCATTGACGTCGGCAACACCAACATCGTCCTCGGCTGCGTGGAGGACGAGCGCATCGTCAACACCATCCGCGTGCAGACCGACTCGCGCGCGACCGAGGCGGAATACGCCATCAAGCTGCGCCAGCTCTTCGAGGTCTTCGGCATTGACGGGACCGCGCTGGAGGGCGCGATCCTCTCCTCCGTCGTCCCCGCGGTGACGGAGCCCCTGCGCCGCGCCGTCGAGCGCCTGACGGGCGTGACGTGCATGATCGTGGGCGCCGGGATGAAGACCGGGCTCAACCTGCGCGTGGACGACCCCGGCACCGTGGCGGGCGACCTCGTCACCGGCGCCGTCGCCGCCATGCACTACTACGGCAGGCCCGTGATCGTCATGGACCTCGGCACGGCCACCACCATCACCCTCGTCGACCGGGAGGGCGGCTTCCGCGGCGGCGCGATTTTGCCCGGCGTGAAGCTCGGCTACCGGGCGCTCTCCGCGGGCGCGAGCCTGCTGCCGGAGATCTCCATCGTCCCGCCGAAAAAGTGCATCTCCACGAACACCGTGGACTGCATGCGCTCCGGCGCCGTGTACGGCACGGCCGCCATGCTCGACGGCATGATCGACCGGATGGAGGCCGAGCTCGGCGAGCCGTGCGCGCTGGTCGCCACGGGCGGCCTCGCCCAGTACATCACGCCCTGCTGCCGCCGCGACATCGTCTGCGACGACGAGCTGCTGCTCAAGGGCCTCTGGGTGCTGTGGAAGAAAAACCGATAAGGGGAAAATCGCCCCGGGCTTATGCCCGGGGCGTTTTTTTTGCCCTGCTTCAGTTGTGGATCCCGTGATGGGGGCGGAAGCTTGTCTCGTCGAGGGCGGCGAAGACGTAGCCGTTGCGCTGGCCCCAGAGGATGATGCTCTCCACCGCGTCGACGCTGAAGGCCTTGATGTCGTGCTGCAGCACGACGCTCACCGGCTGGGCCGAGCAGCCGCCGCAGACGTTCTCGATGACCTTCCAGGTCTCCGTCGTGCCGCCCGCGTCGCCGCTGGACACGTTCCAGTCGAAGTAGATATAGCCCATGTCCGTCATGTACCTCGCCAGACGGCTCATGATGCCGGGGTTGAAGGAGCTGACCGTGTTGGAGCTGCCGCCGGGGAAGCGGAAGAGCCGCGTGTAGCTGCCGGTCTGCTCGCGGATGACCTCCTCCATGGCCATGAAGTCCTCGAAATAGGCCGCCTCGCTGCTGTACATGCTCCAGTCCGAGGCGTGGGTGAGGGTGTGCACGCCGATGGCGTGGCCCTCGCGGTATGCGCGGCCGATGCAGTCGGTGTAGGCCCCGCGGTACTGGTCGGTGACGAAGAAGGTCGCCTTCACGCCGTAGCGGTGCAGCAGATCGAGCAGCGCGTCGGTGTAGGGCCCCGGGCCGTCGTCGAAGGTGAGGTAGATGGTCTTCTGCTCGGGCATCACGACCTCCGGCAGCGGCACGGGCTCGACGTGCACGATGCGCCGCGCGATGGCCGCGTCGCCCTGCTCGTTTTCGATGGTGTAGCGCAGCTCGTAGTCGCCCGCCGCGTAGGGGAGGATCTCCCCGCTGACGACGACGTACTCGGTCAGGTCGTTGCCGAGGTTGTCCTGCGCCTGATAGCCCGGGTCCTGATAGACCATCGAGGCCTGGATCGTGATCTCGCGGCCGCCCGCCAGGCTGATTGCCGGGGTGCTGACGGAGAACTGGATCGGCCGCTCCGCGTAGCCCACGTTCCCGGAGGAGTCCGCGACCGTGTAGAGCACCTTGTCGTTGAGCTCCATGCGCTCCACGCGCTCCGTGACGTCGCCGTCGACGTTGTCCGCGGCGCTGTAGCCGGGCTCCTCAAAGCCCTTGAGCCAGCTTGTGAGCGCACCGGCGGGCACGAGCGTGATGACCGGCGGCGTCGTGTCCACGACGTGGACGATGCGCACCGCGCGGACCGTCTTCCCCAGCACGGTGGCGCTGTAGCTCAGCGCGGTGTCGCCGAGGCGGGAGGTGTCCACCGGCCGGTCGGCCTCCAGCGCGAGCGCGCGCTTCGTGCGGCCGAAGAGCTTCCCGTCCGACACGGCGCGGGCGCCGGGGTCGATGAATTCGCCGCCGAATTCGACGGTCATTTCGGCCGGGCCGTTGAGCTCCACGAGCGGATGCCGCCCGTCGAGCAGCACCGCGGCCACGGCCATCACCGCGAGATAGACCAGCAGGATGACGCCGATGAGCCTGCCGCGGCGTTTTTTGTCCTTCTTTCTGCCGGGCTTGACTTCCGCCTCCGGCGCGGCCGCTTCGGCCGGCGCTTCGGGCGCGGCCGCCTGCTTCTCTTTCTCTTCCATGGGTGCACCCCCCTGTTTCGCGCGATATCTATTTCATTCTACACCATTTGCGTTATGTTAACAAGACCCGATTTGCGATTTTAAGATTTTGGGAAACGGGCGTTTGACAATTAGTTTTTATGGGGACGGATTGCCACGGCTCCTGCGGAGCCTCGCAATGACAGGCCAACTCTTTCGCCGCCGCAGCGGCGAAAGCAATCCGATCGTTTGGCGAGCTAAGGCCCCCTTGCCTAAAGGGGGCTGTCGCCGGAGGCGACCGGGGGAATTCCATTGTTCCTCTCAGGCCCCCTTGCCTAAAGGGGGCTGTCGCCGGAGGCGACTGGGGGAATTCCATTGTTCCTCTCAGGCCCCCTTGCCTAAAGGGGGCTGTCGCCGGAGGCGACTGGGGGATTCTGTCGGTCGCTGCACGATGGTATGGCGGG
>JAFRLZ010000075.1 GCA_017430985.1 Oscillospiraceae bacterium | reverse complement strand
GGCGGTTTGTGTTATCTTATCCATAGCGAATAGGGTGCCTGCCTTTCGGTTTTGTCTGGACAACTCAACCATAATACAGGCCGCTCCTATTCGCTATTCTTTTTTTCTCCTACTGTCACACATCATTGTAAACCCTACATTTATTGGCGCCACTTTTTCCTGCCGCGCCCTTGCGCCGCGGGGCCTGCCGTGATACAATAATCTGTACTCTTTGACGAGAGGAGCGGGCGCGATGGACGAGAAGGAAGAACTGCAGGAGCTCGACTACGAGGCGGTACAGGAAAAGACCAGCGAGGAGCTGATGACGCTGCTCGACGAGCGCCGGATGCGCGAGCTGAAGGCCCGCATGGAGGAGCTCAACGAGTTCGACGTGGCGGAATTTCTGACCGAGCTCGGCGACAAGCGCATGCCGATGGTGTTCCGGCTCCTGTCGAAGGAGACGGCCGCGGAGGTCTTCGCCAATTTCGACGCTCCCGAGCAGGAGATGATCATCAACTCCATCACCGACGCGGAGCTGGCCGGGATCGTCGAGGAGCTGTACGTCGACGACGCGGTGGACATGATGGAGGAGCTGCCCGCGAACGTCGTCAAGCGTGTGATGCGCGCGGCCACGCCCGAGACGCGCAGCCTCATCAACCAGTATCTGCGCTACCCGGAGAATTCCGCCGGCAGCATCATGACGGCGGAGTACGTCGACCTGAAAAAATATATGAGCGTCAAGGAGTCCTTCGCCCGCATCCGCCGGATCGGCGAGGACAAGGAGACGATCTACATCTGCTTCGTCACCTCGGCTCACCGCAAGCTGGAGGGCATCGTGACGGTCAAGGACCTGCTCCTGGCCGATCCCGACACCGAGGTCGGCGAGCTGATGGACCGCAACGTGATCTTCGCCTCCACCACGGAGGACCAGGAGAGCGTCGCGGAGAAATTCTCGGACTACGACCTGATGGCGCTGCCCGTGGTGGACAAGGAAGGGCGTCTCGTCGGCATCGTCACCGTCGACGATATCCTGGACGTCATGGAAGAGGAGACCACGGAGGACATCGAGAAGATGGCCGGTATCCTCCCCTCGGACGCGCCCTATTCCCGCCTCAAGCCGGGCGAGATCTGGCGCAACCGCATCCCCTGGCTGATGTTCCTCATGCTCTCGGCCACCTTCACCAGCATGATCCTCACGAACTTCGAGAACATGCTCGCCATCGTGCCGGGCCTCGTGGCCTTCATCCCGATGCTGATGGGCACCGGGGGCAACTCCGGCGCGCAGTCGGCCACGGCGGTCATCCGCTCGCTCTCCCTGGGCGACATCGAGCCGCGCGACGCGCTGCGCGTGCTGTGGAAGGAATGGCGCGTGGCCATCCTCTGCGGTCTGACGCTCGCAGCCGTCAACTTCGGCAAGATGCTGCTGCTGGACCATCTGATCCTCCACAACCCCAGCGTCACGCTGCTCGTCGCCGCGACGGTCAGCCTCTCCATCGTCTTCATCGTCATGTTCGCCAAGCTCGTGGGCAGCCTCCTGCCCCTCGGCGCCGAGAGGATCGGGCTCGACCCGGCCGTGATGGCAAACCCGCTGATCTCGACGCTGACCGACGCGGTGAGCCTGCTGATCTACATTTACATCGCCAAACTGATCCTGCATATCTGATCGAGGGTTTTCCATGACTGTACTGCTCAACAAAATGCTGCTGTTCCTGGTGCTGATGGCGCTGGGCTACGCCGGCGCGCGCAGAGGACTGCTCAAGCCGGACTTCACCAAGGGCCTGAGCTGGCTGACGATGAACGTGCTGCTCTCGGCCACGATCCTGAACGCCGCCTTTTCCGGCGGCGCGGAGCTGAGCCTGGGCGAGATCGGCACGGTGCTGCTGCTCTTCACGCTCGCCTTCGCCTTCTGCTACGCGCTCAGCGCCGGCTTTACGCGGCTGCTGCGCATTAAAAGCGAGAAGGCGCCGATCTTCGAGCTGCTGATCTCGGTGGTCAACTCCATCTACGTCGGCCTGCCGGTGCTGCAGGCGCTCTATCCCGGCGTGCAGCGCGTGGTCATCTACATGGCCGTCAGCTGCCTGCCCTTCAACTTCATCCTGTTCAGCTACGGCGTCTGGCGGCTGCGCGGCGGCGGGAAGGGCTCCGTCCGCTGGAAGGACATGTTCTCCCTGCCCATGCTCGCGACGCTGCTGTCGCTGCCGATCCTGCTGCTGCGCCCGGCGATCCCCGCGGTGCTGCGCGAGATCGTGGGCACGATCTCCGGCGCGACGGTGCCGATGTCGATGATCGTGATCGGCGCGGCGCTCGGGCGCGTGCGCCTGGTCGATGCGTTCACGGACGGGAGCCTCTATCTTGCGAGCCTCTTCCGGCTGCTGCTCGTACCCGTCCTGACCTTTCTGGTCCTCGACCGCCTGCCGATCGACAAGATCCTGGAGCACACGGTCTTCGTCACCATGGCCTGCCCGAGCGGGGTGCTGGTGAGCATCCTCTCCATCCAGTACGGGAAGGACGCGGAGTACGCCTCCAAGGGCGTGCTGCTGAGCACGGCGCTGTCCATGCTCACGATCCCGCTGCTGATCGCGCTTTTGCTCTGATTTTCCCTTGACAGAGAGGGAAAAGCTGATATACTGTCGTTGTTACAACTGAACACCTTATCAAGAGCGGTGGAGGGAACGGCCCTGTGAAGCCCGGCAACCTGTGGGAGACCATAAGGTGCCAAATCCGGCGGTGAAACGAAAGATGAGGCTTATCGAAGCGATCTAACGCCCTGCCGGTCCGGCAGGGCGTCCTGTTTTTATCAGCTGCGAGAAACAAATTACAGATAAAGGAGAAAAGAAACATGAAAAAATCCCCCATTGTCACCGTCGTCGCCATCGGCATCGGCGCGGCGCTGTTCTTCGTGCTCGGCCGCTTCGTGGCGATCCCCAGCCCGGTGCCCAACACCAACATCGCCCTGCAGTACGGGCTCTGCGCCTTCATGACCGTCCTCTTCGGGCCTGTCGCGGGCGCGCTGATCGCCTTCATCGGCCACACCCTCATCGACTTCAGCTACGGCTGGGGCATCTGGTGGAGCTGGGTCATCGCCTCCGGCGTGTTCGGCCTGCTCTTCGGCTTCGCCTCCAAAAAGATCAAGCTGGCTGACGGCGAGTTCGGCAAGAAGGATATCCTCCGCTTCAACATCGCCCAGCTCTGCTGCCACCTCGTCGCCTGGGGCCTCGTCGCTCCGACGCTCGACGTGCTGATGTTTGCCGAGCCTGCCAACAAGGTCTATCTGCAGTGCCTCGTCGGCGGCATTTCCAACATCGTCACCACCGCGATCGTCGGCACGCTGCTCTGCCTGGCCTACGCCAAGGCCAAGCCCGGGAAGGGCAGCCTCAAGGAAGAGAAGTAAGCTGCAAAGACCCGCCGTCCCACGGATGGGATGGCGGGTCTTCTCCGAGCGGGGAGGGAGAGGCGCGCACGCCGCGCCCCGCCCTATCCGCTCGACGGGAGACGGAAGATATGAACGATCCGATCATCCGATTTGAACATTTTTCCTTTCAGTACCACGCCCAGGCCGAGCCGACGCTCCATGACGTCTGCCTGAGCGTGCGCAAGGGCGAAAAGCTGCTGATCTGCGGCCCCTCCGGCTGCGGCAAGTCGACGCTCGCGCACTGCATCAACGGCCTGATCCCCTTCTCCTACAAGGGGGAGATCGGCGGCAGCCTGACCATCGCCGGCCGCGAGAGCCGCGAGCTCGGCATCTTCGAGATCTCCAGGACGGTCGGCACGGTGCTGCAGGACACGGACGGGCAGTTCGTCGGACTCACGGTGGCCGAGGACATCGCCTTCGCGCTCGAAAACGACTGCGTGGGCGAGCCGGAGCTGCACGAGCGCGTCCGCACGGCCGCCGCGCTCGTCGGCGTGGAGGATCACCTCTCCCACGCGCCGGGCGAGCTCTCCGGCGGGCAGAAGCAGCGCGTGTCACTCGCGGGCATCCTCGTGGACGACGTGGAGGTGCTGCTCTTCGACGAGCCGCTGGCCAACCTCGACCCGGCGACGGGCAAGCAGGCCATCGAGCTGATCGACGAGATCCAGAAGGAGACGGGCGCGGCCGTCATCATCATCGAGCACCGGCTGGAGGACGTGCTGCACCGGCACGTCGACCGCGTGGTGCTGATGAACGGCGGGCGCATCCTCGCCGACACCACGCCGGACGAGCTGCTCGCCGGAGAGCTGCTGCGGGAAAACGGCATCCGCGAGCCGCTCTACATCACCGCGCTCAAGTACGCGGGCGTGTCCGTCACGGCGGACAAACGCCCGGACCACATCGAGACCATCGAGCTGAGCGAGGAGGACCAGGCGCGCGTGCGCGCGTGGTTCCAAAGCGTCCCGCCCGCCCCGGAAAAGCCGGAGACGCCCGTGCTGCTCGCGGCGGAGGGCGTCCGCTTTGCCTACCCGAACGGCCGCGAGGCCCTCGCCGGCCTGTCCCTCGCCGTGCGCGAGGGGGAGCTGAGCGCCGTCGTCGGCACGAACGGCGCGGGCAAATCGACCTTCTGCAAGCTGCTCTGCGGCTTTGAGACGCAGCAGGAGGGCACGCTCCGCTTCGCCGGGCAGGACATGGCGGAGCTGAGCATCAAGGAGCGGGCCGACCGCATCGGCTACGTCATGCAGAACCCCAACCAGATGATCTCGCAGACGATGATCTTCGACGAGGTGGCCCTCGGCCTGCGCACGCGCGGCGTGCCGGAGGAGGAGATCCGCCGGCGCGTGGAGGAGACGCTGAAGGTCTGCGGGCTCTGGCCCTTCCGCAGCTGGCCGGTCTCGGCCCTGAGCTTCGGGCAGAAAAAGCGCGTGACCATAGCCGCCATCCTCGTGCTCGAGCCGCAGATCATCATCCTCGACGAGCCGACCGCCGGGCAGGACTACCGCCACTACACTGAGATCATGGAATTCCTGCTCGCGCTCAACCGGCGCGGCGTGACGGTGCTGATGGTGACCCACGACATGCACCTCATGCTGGAGTACGCCGGGCGCGCGATCGTTTTCTCCGGCGGCCGCCTGATCGCCGACGCGCCCTGCGCCGAGATCCTGACGGACGAGACGGTCATCCGCCGCGCGAGCCTCAAGGAGACCTCGCTCTATACCCTCGCCCAGCGCTGCGGGATCGACGACGGGCAGGCCTTCGTCCAGCGCTTCATCGACTATGAACGGGAGGCGGTGCGGACATGAGGCCTCTGTTCAACTATATCGACCGTCCCTCGCCGGTCCACCGCCTCACCGGCGCGGCGAAGCTGGTGTCCATGCTGCTGTGGACCCTCGCCGCGATGACGACCTACGACACGCGGCTGCTGGCCCTGCTCGCCGTCGGCGGCGTGGCGCTGTTTGCCGCGGCCCGGCTGCGCATCGCGGACGTATCCTTCCTCTTCGGCTTCATCCTCGTGTTCATGGTGCTCAACAATCTCCTGGTCTTTCTCTTCGCCCCCGAACACGGCGTGTCGATCTACGGCACCCGCCATGTGCTCTTCTCTCTCGGCGGGCGCTGGGTCGTGACGAAGGAGCAGCTGTTCTACCACCTGAACCTCCTCCTGAAATACTGCGCCATGATCCCGGTCGTCATGGCCTTCATCTGCACGACGCAGCCGAGCGAGTTCGCCGCCTCCCTCAACCGCATCGGCGTGAAGTACACCGTGGCCTACTCGGTCGCGCTGGCGCTGCGCTACATCCCGGACGTGCAGCGGGACTATCACGAGATCTCGCAGGCGCAGCAGGCGCGCGGCATCGAAATGAGCAGGAAGGAGAGCCTCATCAAGCGCCTCAAGAGCGCCTCGGCCATTCTCATCCCGCTCATCCTCTCGAGCATGGACCGCATCGAGGTCATCTCCAACGCCATGGAGCTGCGCGGCTTCGGCAAAAACAAAAAGCGCAGCTGGTACATGGCCCGTCCCTTCACCGCGGGGGATGTGCTCGCCATGATCCTCTGCGCGCTGCTCTTCGCGGCGGCGCTGATCCTGAACCGCCTCAACGGCGGGAGATTTTACAATCCCTTCGTGTGATCGCCGCGAATTTGAGTTTATCGAGGAGAAAGCCCCCCTTGCCTAAAGGGGGGTGGCCGAGCGAAGCGAGGTCGGGGGGATATAAAACGCCCCGCCATACCATCGTGCAGCGACCGACAGAATCCCCCAGTCGCCTGCGGCGACAGCCCCCTTTAGGCAAGGGGGCCTGAGAGGAACAATGGAAATCCCCCCAGTCGCCTCCGGCGACAGCCCCCTTTAGGCAAGGGGGCCTTTGCCCCTACAAACTCCCGTTTGACTATTAAAAATTCAAATAAAGGAAACTGCGTTATGAGCCATTATCTTTTCACCTCCGAATCCGTCACCGAGGGGCATCCCGACAAGATCTGCGACCAGATCTCCGACGCCATCCTCGACGCGATCCTCGAGCAGGACCCGATGGGCCGCGTCGCCTGCGAGACCTGCGTCTCGACCGGCCTCGTGCACATCATGGGCGAGATCAGCACCAGCTGCTACGTGGACATCCCCAAGATCACCCGCGAGGTCATCCGCGGCATCGGCTATGACCGCGCCAAGTACGGCTTCGACTGCGACACCTGCGGCATCATCGTCAACATCGACGAGCAGAGCGGCGACATCGCCATGGGCGTGGACAGAGCGCTCGAGAACAAGACCGGCGAGGACGCGCAGCTCCAGAACGGCGCGGGCGACCAGGGCATGATGTTCGGCTACGCCTGCGACGAGACGCCGGAGCTCATGCCGCTGCCGATCTCGCTGTCGCACCGGCTCGCCAAGCGGCTGGCCGAGGTGCGCAAGAGCGGGCTTTTGCCCTACCTGCGGCCGGACGGCAAGACCCAGGTGACCGTGGAGTACGACGAGGACCGCCGCCCCGTGCGCGTCGACGCGATCGTCATCTCCACCCAGCACGCGCCGGAGGCCTCCCTCGAGCAGATCCGCGCGGACATGCTCGAGCAGGTCGTCAGGCCCGTCGTCCCGGCGGCGCTGCTGGACGAGAACACCCGCTATTTCATCAACCCCACCGGCCGCTTCGTCAACGGCGTCCCGCAGGGCGACTCCGGGCTGACCGGCCGCAAGATCATCGTGGACACCTACGGCGGCAGCGCGGCCCACGGCGGAGGCGCCTTTTCGGGCAAGGACCCCACGAAGGTGGACCGCTCCGCGGCCTACGCCGCGCGCTGGGTGGCCAAGAACGTGGTGGCTGCCGGGCTGACAAAGCGCTGCCAGGTAGAGCTGGCCTACGCCATCGGCGTGGCCCGGCCTGTCTCCGTGCTGGTAGAGACCTTCGGCACCGGCGCCGTGCCCGAGGAGAAGCTCTCGGCCG
>JAFRLZ010000074.1 GCA_017430985.1 Oscillospiraceae bacterium | reverse complement strand
GTCGGTGAAGTAGGCGGGGACGGTGATGACGGCTTCGGTGACGGTCTGGCCCAGGTAGGCCTCGGCGTCGGCCTTCAGCTTCTGCAGCACCATCGCGCTGATCTCCTGCGGCGTGTAGGCCTTGCCGTCGATGTTGACCTTGTAGCTGCTGCCCATCTCGCGCTTGATGGAGGAGATGGTGCGGTCGGGGTTGGTGATGGCCTGGCGCTTGGCGACCTGGCCGACCATGCGCTCGCCGTTCTTGGCGAAGGCCACGACGGACGGCGTGGTGCGGGCGCCCTCGGCGTTCGCGATGACGACGGCTTCGCCGCCTTCCATAACGGCAACACAGCTGTTGGTGGTGCCCAAATCGATTCCGATGATCTTACCCATGATGATTTCCTCCTGTATATCGAATTTTTTATCAACTATATTGAAACGGCCCGCGCCGGGTCAGACGCTTTAGTTGGCTACCTTGACCATGGCGAAGCGGATCACCTTTTCGCCCAGCAGGAAGCCCTCCTGAAAGACCTCGACGATCTCGTTTTCGCCCTTCTCCGCGTCCTCGACGTGCATCACGGCGTTGTGGAAGCTCGGGTCGAAGGTTTTGCCGAGGCTCTCGATCTTCGTCACGCCCAGCTTTTCGAGCGTCTGCTCGAACTGGCTCATGATCATCCCCACGCCCTTGCGGTAGGCCTCGTCCTCGGTGGTCTGCGCGAGCGCTCGCACGAGGTTGTCGTACACGGGCAGGAACTTCGTCACCGTGTCGGCCTTGATGTCGCCGTAGAGACTGTCCTTCTCGCGCTGGCTGCGCTTGCGGAAATTGTCGTACTCCGCGAGCAGGCGCAGGTAGCGGTCGTTCGCGCCGCGGAGCTCCTCCTTGAAGTCCGGCTCCGGAGCCTTCGGCGTCTCCGCCGCCTTCTCCTCGGCCTTCTTCTCCTTCCTGGCGTTCTTTTCTTCCTTTTTGGCCTTCGGCTCCTTCTTCGGAGCCTCGGCCTTCGCCTCTTCCTCCGTCTCCGGGGAAGTCTGTTTCGTTTCCTTATCTGCTGCCATCGGAGATATCTCCCTTGATGATCAATTTATTGTGCATGCCCTCGGGGGGCGCCTCGCCGCCGCCCAGACGGCGGGACAGGCCCGCGGCCAGAAAGCTGAGCTTCGCGGCTACCGCCGAATAGTCCATGCGCGTCGGGCCGACCACGCCGATCAGGCCGCGCATGTTGTCGCCCGCGTCGTAGCTGGCGATGACCACGCTCGAATCCTTCAGCTCCTCGGCCACGTTCTCCGGCCCGATCAGCACCCGCACCTCGTCCGTGCCGCCGAAGCTGTCGGCCGCCGGGAGGATGTGCCCGCCGCCGGAGAGGTAGCTCATCAGGCGGTGCGCCTTGTCCGGGTCACGGAACTCCGGCTGACTGAGCAGCCGGTTCTCGCCGCTGATGAAGGCCGAGGGGGTGTTGGCCTCGCTGAGCGTCTCGATCGCAAAGGCCGCGATCACGCTCGTCAGCCCCATCGTATCGTCCGCCGCGCGCTCGGTGCTGCGGATGAGCAGCGGGGTGATCTGCTCCTCGGCGATGCCCGTGAAGCTCGCGTTGAACAGGCTCGACAGGCGCTGGATCATGCTCTGGTCCACCGAGATCGGCAGATGCACGAGCTTGTTCTTCACGCTGTTGTTGGAGAGCATCACCACGAGGATGAAGGTGTTCGCGTCGACGTAGATGATGTCGAAGCGGCGGATCGTCGCCGCGCTCTGCGCCGTGAGCGCCAGGGCCGGGTAATCCGTGAGCTGCGAGGCGAGGCGGCTGACGTCGCCGATCGTGTCGTCCAGCTCCTGAAGCTTCGCGTTGAGGCGGCGGTTGATGTCCTCCGACTCCTCGAGCGAGAGCTTCTGCCGCTGCATGAGCTCGTTGACGTAGAGCCGGTAGCCCAGCGGGGTCGGCACACGGCCGGCCGAGGTGTGCGGCTGCTCGAGATAGCCCAGGCTCACCAGCTCCGCCAGCTCGTTGCGGATCGTGGCGGAGGAGCAGCCCAGCCCCGCGCTCTCCGCGATGGCCTTGCTGCCCACGGGCTCGGCCGTCCGGATGTACGCGTCGACGACCGCGGCGAGTATTTTCTTTTTTCTCTCGCTGATCATCGTCCTCGCAAGCTCCGTTCCTGGTCTTGGCACTCTGCCTGGCAGAGTGTTGGCACTCTTGTCTTCCGAGTGCTAATATAGCATTCCCGCCCGCCGATGTCAATAGTCTCGCCCGGCAGAAAACGGAAAATTCACAAATCGTACACGAAAGTTTCCGCGCCTCCGCCGGGGGCCTTTTCCGGACGAACGGGAAAAAACCGCTTGACGGAGCGGCCCGCGGCGTGTACGCTTGTGCGGGGGCGAAGCTGCGCCCCGAAGGAGGTCTCCGCCGATGCGCGATCGCGCTGCCGCCGACTGGCGGCCGTATTTTCTTGTCTCCCTGTTTCTGGCGCTGCTGACGAACCGGGTCCTGTTTCCGCTCGGGCATTTGCTCGGGCAATTCTTCCCGAAGCACGACCTGAGCCTGCCGGCGGACGCGCTCGTTCCCTTCCTGCCCTGGACGATCCTGATCTACTTCGGCGTCTTCGCCTGGTGGTTCCTCGTTTTTCTCCTGATCGCGCGGCGGGACCGGCGGTCCGCGGACCGCTTTTTCTGCGCAAATCTCCTCGCCAAGCTGATCTGCCTGCTCTTTTATATCTTTTTCCCCACGGGCCTGACCCGGCCGGAGCTGAGCGGGAGCTCGGTCTGGATCCTGCTGCTGCGCCTGCTGTACCGGGTCGACACGCCGGACAACCTCTTCCCCTCGGTCCACTGCCTGCTCGGCTGGCTCTGCTGGGTCGGCGTGCGCGGGAAAAAGGAGTACCCCTTCGCGGTGCGCGCCGCGTCCCTTCTGCTGGGGATCGCGGTCTGCCTGTCCACGCTGACGGTGCGGCAGCACGTGCTCGCCGACGTCGCGGCCGGGATCCTGCTGGCCGAGATCTGCTGGCTGCTCGGAGATCTCCCCGCGCTGCGCGGGCTGTACGCCGCGCTCGTCGAGAAGCTCACGCGGCTGTTTTCCGGGCTGACAAAGCCCTTTTTAAGAAGATAAAGACCGGGAGGGCGCTTCCAAAAGGAAGCGCCCTCCCGGTCTTTTTTGTCCTGCGCCGCTTTTCGGCAGCCGTTCGCGCCTGAGCGCCGTCTGCACGGCTTCGGCGGGCGCAAAAAGGGACCGCGAAGCATGTCGCGGTCCCGGTCGAAACGGAGCTACATGGGGAGAAAGGAGATCAGCAGATAATTGAAGGCGTGGCTGGCCAGGTTGGCTTTGAGCAGATAGGCGGTGAGACGGTCGCTGTCATATTCGTCCACCAGCAGGAGAAAGGCGCAGAGCTCGGCCAGAAAAGACAGGAGTATGGTGATGAAAAAGGCGACGGGATAGCGGGGGTCGGTGAGGTTGAACCTGCCGTAGCACAAAGCGTTCAGCGCGCCGTGGATCACAATGTTGATCGCCAGGAACATCAGCCAGCTCTTCCGCTCCGTAAAGCCGCTCAGGCGGAAGAAAAGCCCCTCGATCAGCAGCGCGGCGAGCACGCGCATCCCGATCAGCAGCGGCGCGCGCCAGGCCGTGAAGCCGTAAGTCAAGCTGCCGTCGGCATAGCGCAGCGTCAGGACCTCGTCATAGCCGCGCGGCTTCAAAAGCCCGTCTGGGATGGGGACGCTCCGCTCCTCTCCGCCGCTGATGAGCAGCAGCACGGCGCCCCGGAAGTCGTGCCCGTTGCCGTGCCAGTGGTCGAAGATCGACACGCCGTCGCGGTACAGCCGGAACATGGTCTCCCAGGCGCGGTGCTCGCGCTCCATCGGGCAGGAGAGAGGCTGCCCCTCGTACTGGAGCACGACGCGCATCTGCAGGTCCTTCGGTGCGCCGTAGACGATCACGGTCAGCGTGGGCGGATACGGGCCGATCGCACAGGCCTCGACGGGCAGCGCCGAAAGGAGGAGCGCGGCGAGCGCCAGCGAGAGGATGAGCTTCTTTTTCATCGGATCGATGTCTCCTTTGCGGCTATGCCCCCTGAGGCGGATAGCCGGGCGTTTTTTTCAGCAGCCTTTCGTGCATGAGCGCCATCAGCGCGAGGATCAGCAGCGCACCGAGCAGGATCACCGCGCAGCCGGCGCGGATGAGCGTTTTGTCGTCAAAGCGGAAGGTGAGGAAGCCGTTGAGCGCCCGCCCGGCCGTGACGCCGAGATAGAAGAGCGCGGCGGCGGTCACGCCCACGCTGACGGCCGTCACGAGCCCGGAGCCGAGGCGCCGGGTGAGCCGGTCGCTCAGCAGGCTCGACACGATCGTGCCGAGGGAAATGATCATCGAGACGATCCCCGCGTGGGACAGCGGGACGCTCAGTTCCCCGTACATGACGGGCCAAGCCGCGCCGAGCAGGGAGTCCGGCAGGCCGAGGCTGATGAAGGCGAGATAGATGACGGCGAGCAGCAGATGGGTCATAAGAGCGAATGCGTTCCTTTATCGAAAGATCGGATCGAGCCGCCGGAAGGCCTCCTTCAGCGTCTCGAGCGGGAGGGCGAGGTTGAGGCGGATGGAGCAGGGCCAGCAGAAATCCTCGCCGCTCTGCCAGATCACCCCGGCCTCCACGCCGCGGCGCAGCAGCTCCGCGAGCGGCAGGGCGCGCGAAGCGCACCAGTCGGCGCAGTCGAGAAAGAGCATATAGGTGCCCTGCGGCCGCATGGCGGACACGCCCGGCCAGTTTTCTTCGATGTGCGCGCAGGCGAAGGCGAAGTTCTCGTCCACGGCGCGGCACATCTCGTCGCACCAGTCCTCGCACTCGTCAAAGCCCGCGATCAGCGCGCGCATGGCGAGCACGTTCGGCCCGTTGTAGTGGCTCAGCGCGCTCTGGCGGCGCAGACGGTCGTGCAGGTAGTCGTTGTAGACGATGTGATAGGAGCCGACGAGCCCGGCCAGCGAGAAGGTCTTGCTCGGCGCGTAGAAGGCGAGCGTGCGCTGCCGCGCGTCCTCGGAGACGGACTGCGTGGGGACGTGGCGGAAGCCGGGCATGATGATGTCCGACCAGATCTCGTCCGAGATCACGAGACAGTCGTTGGCGGCGTAGACCGCCATCGCCTGCGCGACCTCCCAGCGCTCCCAGACGCGGCCGGTGGGGTTGTGCGGCGAGCAGAAGATCGCCAGGCGGATGCGGTGCTCCTTGAGCTTGCGGTCCATGTCCTCAAAGTCCATGCGCCAGATCCCGTTTTCGTCGCGCACGAGCGCGCTGTGCACGGCGACGCGCCCCGTGTCCGCCAGCGTGTGCGTGAAGCCGACGTAGGTCGGCGCGTGCAGCAGGATCTTCTCGCCCGGAGTCGTGAGCATCTGGATGGCGGAGCTCACGCCGCCGAGCACGCCGTTTTCGTAGCCGATGTGCTCCGGGAGCAGGCCCTCCACGCCGTTGCGGCGGCGCTGCCAGGCGATGATGCTGTCGAAATATTCCGGCGGCAGCGCGAAATAGCCCAGCGAGGGGAAGTCCAGCCGCCGCTTCATCGCCTCCAGGATCGGCGGCGCGACGGCGTAGCTCATGTCCGCGATCCACATGGGGATGGGCGTGACGCCCGGGCGCGGTTCGGCGCCGGGGATGGGGATGCGGTCGGCGGCGAGGGAGTCGCGGCCGCGGCGGTCCAGCACGGTCGTAAAATCGTAGCTCATGGCGCTGCCTCCTGTTTTTCTGTTTTTTTATATTGTATCACAGCTTTTGCGCGCGGAAAAGCCCGTTTTTATGGCAGGCGATGGCGCCGCATGGCAAACATGGCTAATACAAAGACAAAGACAAAGACTAATACTAAGACAAAGACAATGGAGAAAAAGTTTTCAACATTTTTCGGTTTTCCACAGCCCTTTTCGGAGTTTTCAACATTTCATCAACAGAGTTTCCAACACAACCTGTCAGCCGGAGCGAAGCGAAGGAGCTTTCAAGATCCTTCGCCGCTGTCGCGCCTCAGGATGACACGGGAGATTTCCCAAAATATTTTTTCAAAAACCTCTTGACAGGACTGTATCATTGTGTTACTGTATTAACAGCCTAAGACAATAACACAGGAGGTGCTCCATGGAATGGACGTTTAAAAGCGACCAGCCTATCTACGCGCAGCTCGTGGAGCAGATCCGGCTCGCCATCGTGTCGGGCGATTTCGTCCCCGGCGCAAGGCTGAGCTCGGTACGCGACATGGCGACGGAGGCCGGAGTCAACCCCAACACCCTGCAGCGGGCGCTGCAGGAGCTGGAGCGGCTGGGGCTGGTGTATTCCCAGCGCACGGCCGGGCGCTTCGTCACCGAGGATACCGCGCTGATCGCACAGGAAAAAAAGGCCATCGCCTCCGCGAGAGCCGAGGCCTTCCTGCAGGCCATGCAGAAGCTCGGCTTCGACCTGGAGGAGATCATCACCCTGCTGAGGGAGAACAAGGAGGAAGAACATGGCGATCCTGACATGTAAGGAGCTTTGCAAGAAGTACGGCAGCGTGCAGGCGCTCGACAACGTGGACCTGGCGGTGGAGCCGGGCCGCGTGGTGGGCCTGCTCGGCCCGAACGGCAGCGGCAAGACCACGCTCATCAAGCTGGCCAACGGCCTGCTGACCCCGACGTCCGGCGAGATCCTGATCGCGGGCGAAAAGCCCGGCCCGGAGACCAAGCGCATCGTCTCCTATCTGCCGGACCGGCAGTATCTGCCGGCCTGGATGAGCGTGAAGCAGATGATGGAGTTCTTTGCGGACTTCTACGACGACTTTGACCGCGACAAGGCCGCGGAGATGCTCGCCAGGCTCGGCATCAAGGCGGACATGCACATCCGCGAGATGTCCAAGGGCACGCGCGAGAAGGCGCAGCTCATCATGGTCATGAGCCGCAGCGCGCAGCTCTATCTGCTCGACGAGCCGATCGGCGGCGTCGACCCCGCCACGCGCGACTACATCCTCGATACCATCATCCGCAACTACAACCCCGAAGCCTCCGTCATCATTTCCACGCACCTCATCTCCGACGTGGAGCAGGTGCTCGACGACGTGATCTTCATCAACGGCGGCCGCGTCGTGCTGCAGTCCTCGGTGGACGAGATCCGCGAGAAGCACGGCATGAGCGTCGACAGTTACTTCCGGGAGGTGTTCAAATGCTAAGCAAGCTCTTGAAGCACGAATTCCGCGCGACCGGGCGCGTGATGCTGCCGGTCCTCGGCGTGCTGCTGTTCATCTCGGTGCTGTTCAATCTCTCCGTGCGCTTCTACAGCGCGGGCAGCTCCGTGCTGCTCAACCTGCTCTTCGCCCTCGTGGTCTTCGCCTTCGTCGCCGGCATCATCGCCGCGGAGATCATCGCGCTCGTGCTGATGATCACGCGCTTTTACCGCAACCTGCTGGGCGAGGAGGGCTACCTCATGCACACCCTGCCCGCCAACGTCCACGAGCTGGTCTGGTCGAAGATCATCGTCTCCTTCGTGTGGTTTTTCGTGACGAACCTGCTCATCATCCTGATCGGCGTCGGCACGGCGCTCTTCCTGAGCGGCAGCAACCTGGCGGAGATCTTCGCGGACTTCCCCGGCTGGGACGAGATCCGGGCGGCGCTGCAGGAGGTCGGCCTCGCGCCGCGGCATTTCATCGGCCTGGGTCTGGAGTACCTGCTGCTGATCCTGATCGGCGGCGTGGCGGCCTGCCTGCACTTCTACGCGGCCATGGCGCTCGGCCACACGGTGGCCAACCACAAGGGCCTGTTCTCGGTGCTGTTCTTCATCGGCATCAGCATGGCCTTCAGCATCCTCAGCACGATGGTCGGCGCGAGCAGCGTGGACGCGCTGGAGAAGCTGTTTTCCAACATGAGCACCGCCGTGCAGACCGTGCACAGCGTACAGAAGCTCTTCGCCGCCGTCGCCGGCTGGGAGCTGCTGCAGGCGGCCCTGCTCTACGTCGCCACGGTGCTCGGCCTCAAGAAGTGGCTGAATCTGGCGTGACGGCGTCAACGCAAACCCGCTTCGCTGGGCGCGTCGTCACAAGCTCCATATCGTTCGCTCCCGTGTGGCAACGCGAAAGCTCACTCATTTCGCTGCTCCTCCTTTTCAGAGCAAAGCGTCCGCTTTGCTCTGATAGAGGAAGACGGAGGGAATGAAGCGTAGCTTTCCCCGACAGGCGGAAGCGGAGCGGCATGAGCTTCGTCTGACGAGGTACACGCCCCCGCGAAAAACGATCAGAATTCTTTTTCGCCTGCGGGCGAAAAACTCTGCGAGGCAAATATGAGAAAAAGGATGGGAGAACTTCTCCCATCCTTTTTTATTTCTCGATCTCGTCCGGGTTCCCCTCGCCCATGTGGCTGTACAGGAATTCCAGCTCGGTGCGCAGGGCCAGCAGCTCGGCGCCGACAGGGTCGGCCACGCTGACCTGATCGACCTCGCCGACATAGTTGACCTTGTGGCCGGCGACCTTGACCACGCGCGCGGGCACGCCGACGGCGGTGCAGTCGGCCGGGATCTCGCCCAGCACGACGGAATTTGCCGCGATGCGGCAGTTGTCGCCCACTTTGAAGGGGCCGAGCACCTTCGCGCCCGTGCCGATGAGCACGTTGTTGCCGATGGTCGGGTGGCGCTTGCCGACCTCCTTGCCGGTACCGCCGAGGGTGACGCCGTGGTAGATGAGGCAGTCGTCTCCGATCTCGGCGGTCTCGCCGATGACGATGCCCATGCCGTGGTCGATCACGAGGCGCTTGCCGATCTTCGCGCCCGGGTGGATCTCGATCCCGGTGCGGCGGCGGCTGGCCTGCGAGATCTGCCGCGCCAGGAACTTCAGCCCGTGCTCGTAGCACCAGTGGGCGCGGCGGTGGCTGCGCACGGCCTTGACGCCGGGGTAGAGCAGCAGGATCTCGAGCGTGCTGCGCGCGGCGGGATCGCGCGCCTTGTAGGCGGCGACCAGCTCTTTCATATCTTCAAACACGTTGGCATTCCTCCCCGCCATTCTATGCGCGCGGCTCCTCGCCCCGGCACGACGGCGGGACGCATTATACACTATGCCGCCGCGCTCTGTCAACTGCCGCCGAACAAGCAAACCGCCCCCGCCGCAAAAAGCCTTTCCCCTTGTCATTCCGAGGCCGGTTCGCAAACCGGCCGCGGGAATCCGTCTCTTTTCGGAGGAGAAAACGGATTGCCGCAGCCCCTTGCGGGGCTTCGCAATGACAGCTCGGATCTTTTGCGGCGGGGGCGTTCGGCCCTTCGGTCATTCGAGCTCGAAAGCGCCGGTGTAGAGCTGGTAGTAGGTGCCCTTCTCGGCCAGCAGCTGCTCGTGGCTGCCGCGCTCGATGATGCGCCCGTGGTCGAGCACCATGATGACGTCGGCGTTCATGACCGTCGAGAGCCGGTGCGCGATGACGAAGACCGTGCGGCCCTCCATGAGCTTGTCCATGCCGCGCTGCACGATGGCCTCGGTGCGCGTGTCGATGGAGGAGGTCGCCTCGTCGAGGATCATCACGGGCGGGTCGGCCACGGCCGCGCGGGCGATGGCCAGCAGCTGCCGCTGCCCCTGGGAGAGATTTGCGCCGTTGTTGAGCAGCATCGTCTCATAGCCCTCGGGCAGACGGGTGATGAAGCTGTCCGCGCCGGAGAGCTTCGCGGCGGCGATGCAGTCTTCGTCCGTCGCGTCCAGCCGTCCGTAGCGGATGTTGTCCATGACCGTGCCGGTGAAGAGGTTCGTGTCCTGCAGCACCAGGCCGAGCGAGCGGCGCAGGTCGGCCTTTTTGATCTTGTTGACGTTGATGCCGTCGTAGCGGATCTTGCCGTCGGCGATGTCGTAGAAGCGGTTGATGAGGTTCGTGATGGTGGTCTTGCCCGCGCCGGTCGCGCCGACGAAGGCGACCTTCTGCCCGGGCTCGGCGTAGACCGAGACGTCGTGCAGCACGTCCTTGCCCTCGACATAGGCGAAATCCACGTCCACGAGCCGCACGTCGCCGCGCAGCGGCGTGTAGGTCACGCTGCCGTCGTCCTTGTGCGGGTGCCGCCAGGCCCAGTGCCCGGTGTGCTCCTCCGTCTCCTCGAGCGAGCCGTCGGGGCCCTCCTTCACGTTCACGAGCGTCACATAGCCCTCGTCGGTCTCGGGGGGCTGCCCGGCCAGCGACAGGAGGCGCTGCGCGCCGGCGCCGGCCATGACGATGGAGTTGATCTGCTGCGAGAGCGTGTTGACGTTGCCGGTGAACTGGCGCGCCTTGCTCAGGAAGGGGACGAGGACCGCCACGTCGAAGACACGGCCGGAGAGGCTGAGGTTGGGCACGCCGCTGAGGATGAGCAGGCCGCCGACCAGCGCGAGGGACACATAGAGGATGTTGCCGATGTTCGAGATGATCGGGCCGAGCAGGCTGGCGTAGGCGTTGGCCTTGTAGCTGACCTGGAAGAGTTCCTCGTTGGCCTTGTCGAAGTCCGCGATGCTCTGCCGCTCGTGGTTGAAGACCTTGATGACCTTCTGGCCGTTCATCGCCTCCTGGGCGAAACCCTCCATGGCGCCCACGGCCTTCTGCTGCTGCATGAAGAACCTGGCGGAGCCGCCGCCGACGGTCCTGGCCACGAAGAACATGGCCGCCACGCCCAGCAGCAGCACGAGGGTCATCCAGATGCTGGAATACACCATGACGCAGAAGACCGCCAGCACCACGGCGCCGGAGCGGATCAGCGAGGGCAGCGACTGGCTGATGAGCTGGCGCATCGTGTCGATGTCGTTGGTGAAATAGCTCATGATGTCGCCGGTCTTGTTGCTGTCGAAGAAGCGGATCGGCAGGTCCTGCATGCCGTTGAAGATCTCGCGGCGCATCTTGTCGAGGAAGCCCTGCGTCATCACGGCCATGAGCTGGGTCTCCAGCGTCTGCGAGCAGAGCGCCACCGCGTAGACCCCGATCAGCAGGAAGATGCCGGGCAGGATCTCGCCCCGGGCGGCGGCCCAGTCGCCGCTGACCATCCAGCGCTCCGCGGCGTGCAGCACGTTCTGGACGATGAAGAAGTTCGGGACGGCGGCGACGACGGCGGAGAACAGGATGCAGAACATCACCAGCGGCGCGAGGACCGGGTAGAAGCCGAAGAATTTCTTGACCGCCCAGGCCATGGCCGCGAAGTTGTCGCGGAGATTTCCGCCCTTGTCAGGCTTCATCGCGCTCGCCTCCTTTCGTCTGCTGCTCCCAGATCTCGCGGTAGATGTCGCTGCTCTCCAGCAGCTCGTCGTGCGTGCCCTGCGCCGTGATGCGGCCGCCGTCCATCACGAGGATGAGATCGGCGTCCTGCACGGAGGCCACGCGCTGGGCGATGATGATCTTGGTCGTCTCGGGGATATAGGCCTTGAAGCCCGCGCGGATCTTCGCGTCGGTGCGCGTGTCCACGGCGGAGGTGGAGTCGTCCAGGATGAGGATCTTCGGCTTTTTCAGCAGAGCGCGCGCGATGCACAATCGCTGCTTCTGCCCGCCGGAGACGTTGGTGCCGCCCTGCTCGATCCGGCGCGCATAGCCGTCGGCGTGGGCCATGACGAACTCGTCCGCCTGCGCCAGCCGGCAGGCCTCGCGCAGCTCCTCGTCCGTCGCGTCCGGGTCGCCCCAGCGCAGGTTCTCCGCCACCGTGCCGGAAAAGAGCGTGTTCTTCTGCAGCACCATGGACACCGCGTCGCGCAGCGTTTCGAGCTCGTAGTCGCGCACGTCGCGCCCGCCGACTTTCACGCAGCCCTCCGTCGCGTCGTAGAGGCGGGGGATGAGCTGCACCAGCGTGCTCTTGCCCGCGCCGGTGACGCCGAGGATGCCCACGGTGCTGCCGCTCGGGATGTGCAGATTTACGCCGCTGAGCGCGTCGACCTGGGCCGTGCGGGAGTATTTGAAGCTGACGTTCTCAAAGTCGATGGAGCCGTCGGCCACCTCGGTGACGGGCTCGGCGGGGCTGTGCAGGGAGGGCTCTTCGCTCAGCACCTCGGAGATGCGCTTCATCGACTCCCAGGACAGGGTCATCATGACGTAGATCATCGAGAGCATCATCAGGCTCATGAGGATCTGCATGCCGTAGGTGATCATCGCGGAGATCTCGCCGACGTTGATGATCTCGCCGCGGCCGGTGACGATGAGCTTCGAGCCGACCCAGAGGATGAAGACGAGGTTGAAGTTGACGCAGAGGGTCATGAGGGGGTTGTTGAGCGCAACGATGCGCTCGGCCCGGGTGAAGTCCTTGGCGATGGCGCCGCTGGCCTGGCCGAACTTCTCCTTCTCGTAGTCCTCGCGGGCGAAGCCCTTGACCACGCGCATGCCGCGCACGTTCTCCTCGATCGACTCGTTGAGCCGGTCGTACTTGCGGAACACCGAGCGGAAGGCGGGCATGGCCTTACGGGCGATCAGCAGCAGGCCGCCGATCAGCACCGGGATCACGACCACGAAGGTCACGGCGAGCGAGCCGCCCATGCGCCAGGCCATGATGACGGAGAAGATCAGCATCAGCGGCGAGCGCACCGCGGCGCGGATGGTCATCATGAAGGCCATGCGCACATAGCCCACGTCCGTGGTCAGACGGGTCACGAGCGAGGCCGTGGAGAATTTGTCGATGTTCTCAAAGCTGAAGCCCTGGATGCGGCGATAGATGTCGCCGCGCAGGTTGCGGGCGAAGCCCGACGAGGCCTTCGAGCCCGTCAGCGCCGCGCCGCCGCCGAAGCAGAGCGATACGAAGGCCATCGCCACCAGGATGAGGCCGAGCTTCAGCAGCTCGCTCATCGGCATGCCGGCGGTGATGCCGTTGACCAGCGCCGCCGTGCGGAAGGGGATGAGCACCTCGATGAACACCTCGCCGACGATGAAGATCAGCGTGAGGATCGTGGGCAGCTTGAATTCCCGGATGCTCTTGAGGAAGGTTTTAATCACAGGCGTTTTCGCCTCCTTTTTTCGCGCAGCAGAGGGCCGCGTTGTCGATCATTTTGTCCGTCACGGACAGGAGCGAGGCGATCTCCTCCCCGCTCAGGCCGCGCGTAAGCTGCGCGAAGATGCGCCCGTCCAGCTCCGCCGTCTCGCTGCGCAGGGCGAGAGCCTTTTCGGTGGAGCGGATGCTCTTGAAGCGGCGGTCGCGCGCGCTCGGCGCGCAGACGATGTAGCCCTGGCGCTCGAGCCGCTTGATGATCTCGGTCATCGTCGGGTGCGTCACGCGGGTCGCCGTCTCCAGGTCGCGCTGGTTGATCTCCTCCTGCCCGGCTTCCTCCAGGCGGCGCAGCTGCCCCAGCACGCCGAACTGCACGCCCGTCAGCCCCTGCTCCTGCAGCAGACGGTCGAGCTGCTTCATGAAGGAGCGGTGCAGGATGGAAAAGCGCAGGCCCGCGGGGATGTCGTGTGCCATAGCGGTCCCTCTTTCAAATAAGTCGTGTGCTACCTATTGTAGCACGGCGGAGGAAAAAGTCAAGCGGGAAGGGCGACAAAAAACGCTCCGCGCCCGCCGCGGCGCTTTGGGCATGCTTGACAAGGCCGCGCCGCTTTGATAGCATGACGGCAGAAGGAGGGATCGCCATGCTGTGCTTCGGCATGCCCACGCTGATCGAGGTGCCGACGCTGCGCGAGAGCGCGGCGCTCTGCCGGCGGCTCGGCCTGCGCTTCATCGAGCTGAACATGAGCTTTCCGCAGAACGGTCTCGACCGGCTCGATGAACGCGAGCTCAGGGCCGTCAAGGAGGAATTCGGCCTGTTCTACACCGTCCACATCGACGAGAGCACCGACCCCTGCAGCGTCAACCCGCGCATCGCGGCGGTCTACCGCGGGGACATGCGGAAAACGGTCGCCCTCGCGCGCTCTCTGGAGATCCCGACGCTGAACATGCACCTGCTGCGCGGCGTCTACGCGACGCTGCCGGACCGGCGCGTGTACATCTATGAGGTGAGCGAGGACGAGTATCTCGCGAACATGCGCGTCTTTCGCGACGAGATGACCGAGGCCGTCGGGGACAGCGCCGTGCGCATCTGCCTGGAGAACACCGACGGCTACGACCTGCCCTTCCTCCCCCGCGCGCTGGATCTGCTGCTGGAGAGCCCGGCCTTCGGCCTGACCTTCGATATCGGGCACGACCACGCGCTCGGCGGCATCGACGAACCGCTGATCCTCGCGCGCGGCGAGCGCCTGCGGCACATGCATATGCACGACGGGCTGGGAACGCGCGTGCATCTCGCCCTCGGCGACGGGGAGATGGACATCCCCCGCTTCCTGCGTCTGGCGGAGGCGCACGGCTGCCGCGTCGTGCTCGAGACGAAGACCGTCGCGGCGCTGGAGAAGTCCGTCGCCTGGCTGCGGGAACGGGGCTATATGGCGTAAGGCGGGAAAATTTGATGAGGCCCCCTTGCCTGAAGGGGGCTGTCGCCGCAGGCGACTGGGGGGATTTCCATCGTTCCTCTCAGGCCCCCTTGTCTAAAGGGGGCTGTCGCCGGAGGCGACTGGGGGGATTTCCATTGTTCCTCTCAGGCCCCCTTGCCTAAAGGGGGCTGTCGCCGGAGGCGACTGGGGGATTCTGTCGGTCGCTGCACGATGGTATGGCGGAGCGTTTTTGTATCCCCCCGACCTCGCTTCGCTCGGCCACCCCCCGGTTGGCAAGGGGGGCGTTTTTCCCGCAAGTCCCGTTTATACGCAAAAAAGGCAGGGCCTTCATGGCCCTGCCTTTTTCTGCCGCTCTGCCTTACTGGAGTTTCTCCAGGTACTCCACGATGCGGGAGACGGTATAGAGGTTCGCGGCGTCCTCGTCGGAAATGCTGACGCCGAACTCGTCCTCGATGTTCATAATGAGCTCGACGACGTCGAGAGAATCGGCGCCGAGATCGTCGACCAGGTTGGTCTCCGGGGTGATCTTCTCGGGATCGATCTCAAACTGGGCGGCCAGCGCGTCTCTGACTTTTTCAAAAATCATGTTCTTACCTCCGATGTGCAGTGCACGATGTTGATGAAATCACGCCGTCAGGCCCACTCGCGGCTCTGCGGCTTGGGGGGCTGCTCGGGCTTGACGTAGGACACGACGACGCGGCGGTTGGGCTCCACGCCGGTGGAGCTGGTGGTCACGCCCTCGTAGTTCTGCAGCGCGGTGTGGATCACATGGCGCTCGTAGGAGTTCATGGGCTCCAGAGCCATGCTGCGCTTGTACTTGACGGCCTTCTCGGCCATCTTCTCGGCCAGCTTCGTCAGCGACTCCTCGCGCTTGGCGCGGTAGTTCTCGGCGTCCACGCTGATGTGCAGACGGCGGTCGCTGCCGTGGTTGACGACGTAGTTGGTCAGGTGCTGGATGGCGTCGAGCGTCTCGCCGCGGCGGCCGATGATGGCGCCCATGCCGCTGCCGGAGAGATTGACGTTGATGCCGCCGTTGTCGCGGGGGCCGATCTCGATCTCCGCCTGGACGTTCATGCGCTCCAGCAGGCCGGAGAGGAAGCTGCGGATCGCCGCGTAGTCCTCGTTCTCGTCGACGGGGGCGGGGGCGGGAGCGGGCTTGGGCTGCTCGGCCTTTTTGGCCGGGGCGGCCTTGGGAGCCTCGGGCTTCTTCGAAGGCTTCTTCTCGGGGGCCCGGGGGGCCTCCGCCTCTGCCTTCGGGGCGGGGGCGGGCTGCTCGTCGGGCGCCTCGTAGCTGACGCGCACGACGGCGGGCGAGGCGCCGATGCCCAGGAAGCCGGACTTGGCGCGCTCGAGGATCTCGACGGACACGTCGTCGCGGTCCATACCCAGCTCGGCCAGCGCGGCGGCGATGGCGTCGTCCTCGCTGCGGCCGGATTTTTCCAGATATTTAATCATCGTTCGTTTCTCCTGTGATAAGCTCCTCCGCCGTTTCGACGGCGGCCCCGGTCAGCACGTCGTCCTCGACGCTCTCGTCGATGGAGGCGGCGCCTTCGGACGCCAGCGCGGCGGCCTCGGTGGCCTCGGCGGCGGCTTCGGGGTTGGTGTAGCGATCCGGCACATAGGCGCGGCCGCGCGCATAGCGGCGGTTGCCGACCTGGGAGGCGGGCTTTTCCTGCTCCTGCACGCCGAGACGCTCGCGGCGGGCGGCGCGCTCCGCCTTTTCGATGGCGGCCTTGCGCTCGTCGGCCTTCTGCTTCTCGCTGGCCTGGATCTTCTTCTTGCTGGTGTTGGTGTTCTGCTCGGTCCGGCCCTCGGCGCGCAGACGCTCGGTCTCCAGCCGCTTCTCCTCCAGCTCCTTCTCGCGGGCGCTGCGGTTGGCCAGGCGCTCGGCGTCCTCCTTGTCGAGCTGACGCTTGAAGAGCTTGGTCAGGATGAAGTCGCGGATCATGCCGAAGACGCTGTTGGCGATCCAGTAGATGCCCATGGCGGCGGGCATGACGAAGCAGATCCAGATGGACATGAGGGGCATCATCAGGTTCATGCTCTTCATGGTGGCCTGGGACTGCTGGTCGCCCGTGGGCGGGTTCATGGCGCTGGAGACCTTCATGCTCGCCCAGCTCAGCGCGGCCGAGACGAAGGGGATCAGGAACAGACCGATGGCGGCCCAGGTGTACGGGCCGGCGAAGATGGTGCGCCAGGAGGGCTGGTCGCCCAGGTTGAGACCGAGGAAGCTGAAGTCGACGTTCAGCAGACCGTCGACCTTGCCGGCGAGATCCGCCTGCAGCTGGTCCCAGTTCTGGTGGGCGAGGTTGGTCAGCTGGATCTCCTGATAGGCCGCGGCGCGGCCCGCGGCGGCGACGTCGAAGCCGAGGCCGCTGAAGTAATCCGTCAGCGTGGTGACGACGTCCTTGGCCAGGAACATCATGCGGGTGATGGGCTGGCGGATGACGCTGTAGAGCGCGATCAGGATCGGGAAGGGGATGAGGGACCAGAGGCAACCGGACATGGGCTTGACGTTCTCCTCGCGGTAGAGGTCCTGCATCGCCTTGTTGAGCGCCTGGGGGTTGCCCTCGTGGCGGCGCTGCAGCTCCTGGATCTTCGGCTGCAGGCGGGTCGTGCGCATCATGCTCTTCTTGCTCTTGGCCATGAAGGGGGTCATGATGAGGTTGACGACGAGAGCGAAGAAAATGAGAGCCGCGCCGTAGCTCCCGGTGAGGCCGTAGAGCCAGACCATCAGTTTGGCAAAGGGCCAGGTTACGATTTCTCCGAATGACATAGAGTACTCCTCGTTTTCTGTTGTCGGTGAGGGGGGCCCCGCCTCAGGGGACGGGGTCGTACAGGCCGCGCCGCCCGTGATAGAAGGGGTGGCAGCAGCAGATGCGCCGCAGCGCGAGCCAGCCGCCCTTGAGGGCGCCGTAGCGCTCGATCGCGGTCAGCGCGTATTGCGAGCAGGTGGGATAGAAGCGGCAGCAGGGCGGCCGCCGGGGAGAGATATGCCGCCGGTAGTACCGGATGGCCCAGAGCAGGAAACGCTTCACGGCTGCGCCTCCCGCAGAAGCCCCAGCTCGCCGCAGGCCTTCAGAAAGGCGGCGTTGAGCTTCGGCCAGGGCGCCGTCACGCAGCGGGAGCGGGCCACGACCACGAGGTCCCAGCCCTCCCGGAGCGCCGGGGCGTTGAGGCGGTAGAGCTCGCGCAGGCGGCGGCGGGCGCGGTTGCGCGTCACGGCCTTGCCGAGCTTGGCCGACACGGTGTAGCCCGTGCGGTTGCGGCCGAGCCGGTTGCGGCGGACGTAGAGCACCAGATACGGCGTGACCGCCGACTGGCCCTTGGCATAGAGACGCCGGAAATCACTGTTCTGTTTCAGAGTCACCCGGTCGTTCATGTTCTTCCCCGACAAACACCGATAGGGCGGATCGCTCCGCCCTGAAAAAATTATTCTGTCTCAGACCTGCTCATGGAGGGGATCAGTAGCTGAGTTTCGCTCTGCCCTTGGCTCTGCGGCGGGCAAGGACCTTGCGGCCGTTGGCCGTGCTCATTCTCTTGCGGAAGCCGTGCTCTTTCTTGCGCTGGCGCTTTTTGGGCTGGTAGGTACGAAGCATTGGTTGCACTCCTTTCAGGTATGATACTCAACATCGAAGCGCCGAAGCGCCCCGAAGTAGTTGACAAATAGCCATCCGACGGAAAACCGTCGGATGGCTATTATAATGAAAAAACGCCGGTCTGTCAATAAAAAATGCGGACGAACGGGCAAATATGAGTTTATCGCTGCGCTCTTCAACGCGCACCCGCTTCGCTGGGCTGCGCGTTGAGGGGGATTGCAGCCCGCTGCATGCACTCGCTGCGCTCGCACACTGGCGGGCTGAGAAGAGTTTTTTGCGAGGTACACGCCCCCGCAAAAAACGATCGGATTGCTTTCGCCGCTGCGGCGGCGAAAGAGTTGGCCTGTCATTG
>JAFRLZ010000073.1 GCA_017430985.1 Oscillospiraceae bacterium | reverse complement strand
TATGTCCAAAGCCCGTTGTATCTCCGGGGTTATTCGATCCGTATAAATGACCGCCCGCGGAGGCGTGTGCTCCGGCGAGACTTCAATCTTGACCTGCATAAGAGATCCCCTTTCTTGTTGAGTGCACATCAACTTAGATGAAAACAGTATAATCGGGTAAATATCGTTTGTCATCTGTTTAGCGATAAGAGGTAAATAATTGCAGGTGAAATGCAAGGACACCCCTGCCAAAGCAAAACATGACGGATGCGTCATATTATGGTATAAAATAGGGCGGTGGAGATTTCTCCCTACCGCCCGGCACATTATGCATAAATCAGATCGTTGTTCACAACCTCCATAGCTCGATTTCGAATGTTGTTCATCCGCTGTACCCACAATATTTGATCCTGTGCTTTAAGCTGTTCGGTGACGCCCTCACGGGACACCAGTTGTTTTTCTGTTATCAAATCGTTATCAATGCTGATAAAAAAAACAGCAGGCATTCCGAAGAACGCCTGCTGCTTTCAAGTACTTCAGGATAATTCAGCACATTTTGAGTCAAAAGACGCATTATTCCCACTCGATGGTGCCGGTGGGCTTCGGCGTGAGGTCCCAGAGGACGCGGTTGACGCCCTTGACCTCGTGGGTGATGCGGTCGACGATGTGCGCCATCATCCGGAAATCGAGCTCGGCCACCTCGGCGGTGACGGCGTCGACCGTGTTGACGGCACGGATCACGACGGGCCAGTCGTAGGTGCGCAGACCGTCGGTGATGCCGGTGCTCTTGAAGTCCGGCACGATGGTGAAGTACTGCCAGACCTTGCCCGCGAGACCGTTCTTCGCAAACTCCTCGCGGAGGATCGCGTCGCTCTCGCGCACGGCCTCCAGCCGGTCGCGGGTGATGGCGCCGACGCAGCGCACGCCGAGGCCGGGGCCGGGGAAGGGCTGGCGGTAGACCATGCCGTCCGGCAGGCCGAGCGCCTTGCCGACGACGCGGACCTCGTCTTTATAGAGGAACTTGACCGGCTCGACCAGCTCGAACTTCAAATCCTCGGGCAGACCGCCCACGTTGTGGTGCGCCTTCACGGGGCCGCTCTCGAGGATATCGGGATAGATGGTGCCCTGCGCGAGGAACTCGATCCCGTCGAGCTTGCGGGCCTCCTCCTCGAACACGCGGATGAACTCCGCGCCGATGATGTGGCGCTTCTGCTCCGGGTCGGACACGCCGGCGAGCTTGTCCAGGAAGCGGTCGACCGCGTCGACGTAGATGAGGTTGGCGTCCATCTGGTTGCGGAAGACCTCGATGACCTGCTCCGGCTCGCCCTTGCGCAGCAGGCCGTGGTTGACGTGCACGCAGGTGAGCTGCTTGCCGACGGCCTTGATGAGCAGCGCCGCGACGACGGAGGAATCCACGCCGCCGGAGAGCGCCAGCAGCACTTTCTTGCCGCCGATCTGCGCGCGCAGGGCGGCGAGCTGTTCCTCGATGAAGGCCTGAGCCAGCTCAGGCGTGGTGATGCGCTCCATGCTTTCGGGACGTCTGTTGTCTGCCATGAAAAGTTCCTCCTGTATTTCTCTGAGAATGGAAATATTATATCCCCGCCGGGCGGCGCGCGCAACAGGAAACTCAGCGCGGCAGCGTAAAAATCATCGGCCTGTCGGAGCAGGCAAATTTGCCATTTTTCACAGTGACCGTCCCGCCCTCGAGCAGCTCGCGATACTCGCCGTCCGGCAGCTCCGCAGAGACCTCGCCGCCCTGCCCGCCGAGCGGGAACGCGCCGACTGTCCGGCCCCGCGCGCCGCCGCGCTGCAGCACGGCGATCTGCTTTTCGTCGTCCGCCGCGGCGAAAAACCAGTCGTCCGGGGCGAGACAGTCCCGCTTGATCCCGGCGAGCCGCCGCAGCAGCGGGCTCAGGTCGCGCCCGGAGCGGTCGATGGGCTCGCGCTCGAAGAGGCTCGGCCGGTGCGCCGCGGAAAATTCCTGCCCGGCGTAGAGCAGGGTCGTCCCCTTGAGGAAATAGAGCAGGGCCGTGAAGGCCTCGAGCCTGCCCGCCTCCGGCACGAGCGAGGCGATGCGCGGCTGGTCGTGGTTTTCGAGGAAGCGGAGCTTGTTGTAATTGTACGGATAGATCGCCTCCTGGAAGTTCAGCGCGTCCGTCCAGGCCGACAGCGGCAGGCGGCCGCTCAGGAAGCCGTCGAAGGTCTCGCGGACGTCGTACTCGTACTCCATGTCGAAGGCCTCAAAGAGCTCCACGTCCCGCGCCGCGCCGAGCCCCTCGCGGCGGCAGAGGTTGCCGAAGCCGGTGTGCACCGTCTCGGCCAGCCAGATGCAGGCGGGGTTGACCTGCGCCACAGAGGCGCGGGCCATGCGCCAGAAGGGCTCCGGCAGCAGGGAGGCCACGTCACAGCGGAAGCCGTCCACGATCCGGGCCCAGAAGCGCAGCGTCTCGATCTGATAGTCCCAGAGCCCCGGCTCGCCGTAATCGAGGTCGATCACGTCCGTCCACTCGCCCACGCGGTTGCCCGGACGGCCGTCCGGCCGCTTGTAGAAGAACTCCGGGTGCTCGTTCCAGAGCACCGAGTCCGGCGAGGTGTGGTTGTAGACCACGTCGATGAGCACCTTCATGCCGCGCGCGTGGATCGCGTCGACGAGCGCGCGGAAATCCTCCATCGTGCCGTAGGCGGGGTTGACGCTGCGGTAGTCGCGGTTGGCGTAAGGGCAGCCGAGACTGCCCTTCTTGCCCTGCACGCCGATCGGGTGAATGGGCATGAACCAGATGAGGTCCACGCCGAGCGCGCGGATGCGGTCGAGATCGGGGAGGATCGCCCGGAAGGTCCCCTCGGGCGTGTGGCTGCGGACATAGATCGAATAGATCACCTGGTTCTGCAGCTTCGGATCGGTGTTTCTGGCCATGACAGATACCTCCGGTATAATTCGGAATTCGGAGTTCGGAATGGAAAACTGCTCCGCCGCCGTCGCCTTTGCGGCGCTCAGCGCGCTTCCTGAGCGTTCAGAAAGCTCGCCAGCGGGCGGCGGGACACGGGGGAGACGTTCTCCGGGATCTCGCCGGGGGCGAAGAAGCGCAGCTCCTCCACCTCGCCCGGCTGCGGCCGCAGCCGGCCCGAGAAGTCCCGGCAGATATAGAGCAGGATCACATAGGAGACCTCGTCCCCGTTGGGGTAATAGAAGTGGCAGTCCGGCCCGGAGAAGACGCCGAAAAGCTCCAGCGCCCCGGCGGTCAGCCCCGTCTCCTCGAAAAACTCGCGCCGCGCCGCGGCCTCGACGTCCTCGTCCGGCTCGACGGCGCCGCCCATGTAGTCCCAGCAGCCGTTGTCGCTGCGCCGTTCCAGCAGCACGCGGCCCGCGCCGTCCACGGCGATCACGCTCGCGCCGACGCCCATCAGCAGCCTGTGGCCGACGCTTTTCCGCAGCTCCATGAGATAGTCCGACATAGCTGTCTCCCCTTGTCCGTGATAAAGCGGCGGCCCGCCTGTTGCAAGGCGGGCCGTATCGAATTGCGCCGGGTCAGGCGCGGAATTTCTTGTAGACGCCGGAGCCCCACATCGCGGCGCAGGCGGCCAGCGACTGGAAGGCCTGGTCCGGCTTGTCCGCGCGGGAGGTGATCGCGATGGGGATCTTCGCGCCGACCAGCACGCCGAAGCCGGAGGCGCCGGCGCTCTGCTGCAGGACCTTGACCATCACGTTGCCGGTGGCCAGGTTCGGCACGACGATGCCGTCGAACTCGCCGCAGAAGGGGCAGTCGAAGCCCTTGAGACGAGCGGCTTCCTTGTTGACGATCAGGTCGTAGGCGATCGGGCCGACGAGGTTGCAGTCGGCGAAGGGACGGCGCTCGTTGTCACGCACCATGGTCTGGTCCTCAACGGTGTCGCGCATCTGGTAGCTGGGCTTCTCGACCAGCGCGAGCAGGGCGATGTTCGGCCTTGCCACGCCGAAGACGTTGAGCGCCTTGACCATGTTCTTCACGACCTCTTTGCGGATCTCCATGGGAGGATTGATCAGCAGCGTCACGTCCGAGATCGCGAGCAGACGCTCGAGGCCGGGGACCTTCAGGAAATTGATGTGCGTGACCAGCGCGTCGTCCTGGATGAGGTGGTTGCTCTTGTTGAGCACGGGCATCAGGAAGTCGCGGGTGCTGGAATTGCCGCGCATCAGACAGTCGGCGCTGCCGGCGTTGATCATCTCGATCGCGTACTGGATCGAGCTGTCGCCGCCCGAGGCGTCAACGACCTGCACGTCGCGGTCGGCCATGCCGATCGTCTCCAGCACGGCGCGGATCTTGCCCTCGTTGCCGACCAGGATCGGCTCGACGAAGCCCGCGTCCTGCGCCATGAAGGCGCCGCGCACGATGTTCTCGGCGTCCGCCGCCGCGATGACCACGCGCATCGGCCGTTCGACGGCCTTCGCTTTTTCGATGATCCCGTCAAAATCCTTCAGAAACTTTTCGCTCATGGGGGTTCCTCCTTTTGCTTGCGTTCCGATATCAGGCCGCGCGGGAAACCGCGCGGAATGTGTACGGGAGCATTTTATCACAAAGACGGCGCAACAGGCAAGACGGAAAGAAAAAAATGAAAAAAACGCTTGACAAATATATCGAGGCGCGATATATTTATATCGCAGTTCGATGTATCGAGGTGAAAGGTATGGACAGCAGGATCGAGCGGGTCTACATCCCGATGACGGAGACGGGCTTTTACATCCTCTACTGTCTGATCACGCCGCAGCACGGCTACGGTATCGCGCGGCAGGTGGACTGGATGACGAACGGAGAGCTCACGATCGGCGCCGGGACCATGTACGGCACGCTGTCGAAGATGGAAAAGGACGGGCTGATCGAGTTCGATCACGAGGAGGAAAAGCGCAGGCTCTACCGCATCACGGCTCTGGGCCGGGAGGTTTTGGAACGGGAGCTGAGGCGCATCGAGCGGCTGTATCGCAACAGCAGAGGGGAGAAATACGATGGCTGAGAGAGTGACGAAGGTCGCGTTCTTTACGATCGCGGATTTTAAAGAGGAAGAGGTCTGGCTGCGTGAGCAGAGCCTTGAGGGGCTGCATCTGCTGCGCATGATCGTGCCCTGCTTCTACATTTTTGAAAAGGGAGAGCCGGAGGATACGATCTATCGGCTCGACTTTACGAACAACAGCGACGACCGGGACTATACCCGTATGCTTGAGGACTTCGGCTGGGAAAACTGCGGCCGCTGCGCGGGCTGGGTCTACTGGCGCCGTCCCGCCGCGGAGACCGCCGGGGACGAGGAGATCTTCTCAGACGACGCGAGCCGCCTGGACCTTGTGAAAAAGGTCCTGCAGACGCGGATGCTGCCGCTGATAACGATCTTCCTGTGCTGCGTGCTGCCCTCGCTCGTGCGCGCGATCAACGGGGAACTCTACGGCGCGAGCCGCTTCTTCCTGGGCTTCTTCGGCCTCATGGCCGCGCTGTATATCTTCCTCTTCGTCCACTGCGGCGGCAAGCTCCTGCGCATGCGCCGCGAGCTGGAGAGGAAGGACTGACGCTCAGAGCTCCGCGACCGGGTTTTTCGGCGGCTGCGGCGCGCTCTCGTCGGCGCTCAGCAGCTTCATGTAGCCGGCGGTGATGATGCCGGAGGGCAGCGCCACGATGGCGATGCCGAAAATGGAGGAGCTCATGGCGATGAAGCGGCCGATGGCCGTGACCGGCGTGATGTCGCCGAAGCCGACGGTGGTCAGCAGCACGGTGGACCAGTACAGGGCCTCGAAGAAGTTCCGGAAGGAGTCCGGCTCGGCGTTGAAGATGACCAGCGAGCAGATGAAGATGTAGGCGACGGCGAGCGAGCCCACGGCCAGCAGCGACTCGCGGGAGTTTTTCAGCACCGCGCCGATGATGCGCAGGCTCTTCGAGTAGCGCACGGCGCGCAGCACGCGGAAGACCCGCAGCGCCCGCACCATGCGGAACATGCGCAGCACCTTGAAGGCGGAGTTGAGCACCGTCAGCGAGGGCAGGATGCTCAGCAGGTCGATCAGCGCCATGAAGGAGAAGGGATAGCGCAGGAAGCTCAGCGCCGAGCGCCTGCCGAACTTGAGATCGGCCGTCGACCAGCGCAGCAGATAATCGAGGGTGAAGACCGCGACGGCGATCTTGTCCACGGCGTTCAGGAAGGGCGTGCTCTCCTTGTACATCAGCGGCAGCAGGCTCAGCGCGATCAGCACGATCATCACGGAGTCGTAGACGGCGCTGGCGCGGTCTCCGTCGCGGGAGACCTCGATGATCTCAAAGATCCGTTTTCTCATGGCGCACCTCGCGTTTTCTTTGTATGACAGCATTATAGAACGGCGCGCCGCCTTTCGCAAGGCGGCTGAAGCTTGTAAAAAGTCCGATGGTCTTTTTACAAGCTTCAACCGCCGCTTTTTTCGTGAAACGGTCGTTTCACGAAAAAACTCGCTTCGCTCGGCAAAAGCCTGTTGGCACAGGCGTTTGCTGGCGGTGATTGAAACACGAGGCGGGCCTTGCCCCCTCGCGCTCCCCCGCGGCCCTGTCGTCCTTCTTTTTTTGCTTCTTGGCCTTGCCTGCAATTTGCGCGCCGCCTTGCGAAAGGCGGCGCGCTGTCGTTGTCGTTTTGGACGGACTTGAAGGGGATGGGGCGTTACAGGGAGGTGCCTCGTTTACGCCGCAGGGGCGGCGCCGTGTCTGCGGGAGGGGCGAGCCCCTTCCCTACAGGCTCGGTTTCGCCTTCAGCGGCTTTCCGAACTTCTGCCAGAGGACGCAGCCGGCGAGCAGCGCGATCCCGATCAGGTCGGTCGCCGCGCCGGGGACCATCATCAGCAGCCCGCCCGCGCACAGCAGCAGCCGCAGCGGCCAGGCGACGGAGCGGAACAGATGCCCGTTGAGCGCGGCGGCCACGCCGAACATGCCGAGCACGGAGGTCACCACGATCAGCGAGACCTCGAGCACGTTCGTGTTCACCAGCACCATGGCGGGATTGTAGGCCATGATGTAGGGCACGATGAAGGCCGCGATGGCGAGCTTCGTGGCGTTGAGCGCGGTCTTCATGGGGTTGGCTTTGGCGATGGCCGAGCCCGCGTAGGCCGCCAGCGCGACCGGCGGGGTGATGTCCGCCACGATGCCGAAATAGAACACGAAGAAATGCGCCGCCACGGCCGGGATGCCCATCTTGATGAGCACCGGCGCGCAGGTGGTCGCCATGATGCAGTAGTTGGCGGTGGTGGGCACGCCCATGCCGAGCACGATGCAGCAGAGCATCGTCAGAAGCAGGGCGATGAAGCGGGCCTTGCTGGACACGGCGAGGATCGCCGAGAAGATCTGGTTGGCCAGGCCCGTCATGGTCAGGCAGCCGGCAATGATGCCCGCCACGCAGCAGGCCACCGCGACGGAGACGCAGCCGCGCGCGCCCGCGGCCAGGCTGTCGAAGAGCTTGGCGGGCGTGAGGCGGTGCTCGGCGTCGATGAGGCTGACGGCGACGGTGACGAGGATGGCGTAGGCCGCGGCCCGGGCCATCGTGACGGTGTTGGTGGAGACGAGCCAGACCAGCACCACCAGCGGCAGCAGCAGGTAGAGTTTTTTCATCAGCGGGCCGAGCTTCGGCAGCTCTTCGCGGGGGATGCCCGTCAGGCCAAGGCGCTTCGCCTCGAGGTGGACGGCGAGGAAGATGCCCGTGAAGTACAGCAGCGCCGGCAGGATCGCCCGGACGACGATCTCGCGGTACTGCATGCCGAGAAAGTCCACCATCAAAAAGGCCGCCGCGCCCATGATGGGCGGCATGATCTGGCCGCCCGTGGAGGCCGCGGCCTCCACCGCGCCGGCAAACTCGCCCCGATACCCGGTCTTTTTCATCATCGGGATCGTGACCGAGCCCGTGGTGACGGTGTTGCCCACGGAGGAGCCGGACACCATGCCGCAGAGCGCCGAGGAGATGACGGCCACCTTCGCCGGACCGCCGGAGGCCGAGCCCGCGATGACGTTGGCGAGCCTGATGAAGAAGTCCGAGATGCCGGAGCGCTCCAGGAAGGCGCCGAAGATGATGAAGATCGCGATGAAGTTCGAGCAGGCGTTGATGGGCGTGGAGAGAAGGCCGCTCTTGATGTAGAACAGGCGGCAGACCAGCGTCTGCACGGCGGCGAAGCCCTGGCCCTTCTTGACGCCGTAATAATAGAAGGCGTAGGCGATGAACACGCCCGCCACGACCATGATCGGCACGCCCGTGCAGCGGCGGCAGAGCTCAAAGAGCGTGACGATGCCGACGATGCCGATGACGACCTGATAGGGATAGAGCGCCGGCAGGCGCAGGATGATCTTCTCGGCGTTGAAGCAGAAATAGAAGAAGGAGCCGCCGCACAGCAGCATCAGCACGATATCGTACCAGGGGATGTAATTGACGCGGACATGGTGCTTGTCGGCGGGGTAGGTGAGATAGCCGATCATCACAAGGCAGCCCACGAAGGAGGTCAGCCGCACCTCGTCGAGCATGACGGCGAAAAGCGCGCACCAGATCGCAAAGAGCGAAAAGGCCGCCAGCAGGATGTCCACGACCAGCTTGGGTCTTCCCTCCCAGATGCGGGTGTTGGACTCCCGGTCGAAGCGGCGCATCAGCGCGTCGGCGTCGGTATAGGTCTCGGCGGCTCGTGCCGCATGCTTCTTAAACATAACCATGCTCCGTTCCGTATATGCTCAGAGATAAAGCTGCCTTCTCTCCCCGGATTTCGGGGAGAGAAGGTCTTTTTTGGGTTTTTCCTGTTTTGTCGCGCGGGAGATCAGTCGCCGGTGTCGACCGTCACGCCGTTTTCGGCAAAATACTGCGCCGCGCCCTTGGCGAAGGGCACCGCGATGCCGTCGGTAGCGAAGTCAAGGCTCAGGTATTCGCCCTTCGGGTGCAGCTCGGTGATGGCGTCCTTGTTCTCAAAGATCGTCTTGACGATGGTGTAGGCCACGTCGTCTGGCAGATCGGCCCGGCAGACCAGCGCCGCCTTCACGGTAATGGTGGTGAAGTCCTCGTCAACGCCCTTGTAGGTGCCGGCGGGGATGGTGATCGCGGCATACCAGGGGCAGGCGTCCAGGATCTTCTGCATGTGCGCGTCGTCGATCGACAGCGCGTAGATCGGCTTGGACTCGGCCAGCTGCGTGATGCTGGGGGTGGGCGCGCCGGCAGTCGTGAAGGCCGCGTCGACGTCGCCGTTGATCAGGCTCTGGGTGGACGCGCTGAAGGACTGGTAGACCACATGGATGTCGTCGAGCGTCATGCCGTAGGCGGCGAAGATGTCGAGCGTATTGATGACGGTGCCGCTGCCCACGTCGCCGACGACGACGGTCTTGCCCTTGAGATCCTCGATCGTCTTGATGTCGGGATCCACGGTGACGATCTGCACGGTCTCGGGGTAGAGGCCGCAGAGCACGCGGAAGTCGGGCAGCGCGCCGGACTCGGCGAAGGAGTTGGTGCCGTTGAAGGCATAGGTCATGACGTCGGACTGCACCGTGGCCAGGTCGTACATGCCGGCGGCCATGCTCACGAGGTTGTCCTTGGAGCCGCCGGTCTCGACGATGGTCATCTTGACGCCGGAGTTGTCGCCGACGACCCTGCCGACCATGCCGGTGTAGGCATAGTAGGTGCCGGAGGAGTTGCCGGTGCCGACGGTCAGGTCGGCCGTCACGCCCGCGTCGTCGGCGGGAGCGGGAGCGGAGCCGCAGGCGCAGAGCGCGAAGACCATCAGCGCCGCGAGCAGCAGACAAAGAGCCTTTTTCATGATGATGTCCTCCATCCTTGGATCAGATTTTGAAGCGCGAGAGAAAGTTTTTCTTTACAATACGCTTTTCGATTGTTATAATACAACCGAAAGGGGATTTTGGCAAGAGTTTTTTTCTCTTTTGCACTTTTGCCGATTTAACGCGCTGAATTCGCGTGCTCTTTTATGAAAATGTGATAAGAGAGCCCCCAAAAGAAAGACAGAGGCGCAAAGGACATGGATTTCTCCTTATTGAAAAGCTATATCGCCGTGGCGGAGGAGCGCAGCTTCTCCTCGGCGGCCAAAAATCTCTTCACCTCGCAGCAGACGCTCTCCAAGCAGATCGCGAAGCTCGAGGAGGAGCTCGGCACCTCCCTGCTGATCCGCAGCCGCCCGCTGGGCCTCACGCCGGACGGCGCGCAGTTTTTGCAGACGGCCAAGCAGATCCTGCAGCTCAAGCAGCAGTACGAGGAAAACTCGTCCCGCAGCTTCACCGGCGCGCAGTACGTCCATCTCGGCATCGAGCACACCATCGCGCGCGCGATATTGCCCCATGTGCTGCCGGAGTTTTTGCAGGCGCACCCGGACGTGTTCCTCAAGCTCAACGAGGAATCGCCCGAGGTCATGCAGAAATCCATCGCCTACGATGGCGTGGACCTGGCCATCGGCTCGCTCGGCAGCATTCCGGACCGCTTCGAGGCTGTGCCCCTGTGCCGGAAGGAGCAGCTGCTCGTCGTGCCGAAGCCGATCTTCGACACGCTGGCGGGCGATCGCCGGGACGAGCTGCTCGCCCGCTTTGCCGGCGGGGTGGACCTGCCCTTCTTCGCCGAGGCGCCCTTCATCCGCATCCCGCGGCAGTCCTCGGGCGGGCGCGCGCTGCGCAGCTACTTGAAATACTATGATATGAACCCGCGTTTCGTGTGTGAGCTGACCAACATCGAAAACGCCTTCCAGCTGGCCAACAGCGGCATCGGCGTGTTCATCTACGCCCGGATCTTTTGGGACACGATGCCGCCGGAGATCCGCGAAGACTACCTGAAGAACATCTATGTCTTCCCCCTGCCCTATCTGCCGGATATCGACGACGTCTGCGCCTACTACAACCGCGACAACGGCCTGCACGGCATGACGCTGGAGCTGTTCAAGGTCATCCGCGATTTCTTCGCCGCCTACGACCCCGGGCCTGAGAAGGGGTAAGGCGGCGCAAAAACGCTTGCACAGGCAAGCGTTTTTGTGCTTTAATAGGGCCTATGGAAAAGACTGCTTTTCGTTTGATCGCCTTCGACCTGGACGGGACGCTCCTGGACGACGAAAAACGCATCCCCGGCGAGTGCCTGCGCGCCCTGCGCGCGGCGGGCGAGGCGGGGCTGCTGCTCGTGCCCGCCACGGGGCGCATCCCCGCGGGCCTGCCGGACGAGCTGCTCGCTCTGCCCGGGCTGCGTTACGGCCTGCTCGTCAACGGCGCCCTGCTCTACGACTTTGAAGCGCAGCGCGTCCTCGGTGCCGAGGAGATCCCTTTGGAGACGGCGCTGGAGGTCGTCGACTTCCTGGCCGCGCTCCCCGTGCTCTACGACTGCTACCAGGGCGGCTGGGGCTACATGGACCGCGCGCTCTACGACGCCGCCGCCGACTATATCGAGGATCGCGGCATCCTGGAGCTGTTATGGCGCGTGCGCACGCCCGTGCCCTCGCTGCGGCGCTACCTTGCCGAACAGGGGCGCGGCGTCGAGAAGCTGCAGCTGCACACGAAGGACCGCGCGCTGCGGCGGCGTCTGCTGGAGGAGCTTCCGGCGCGCTTTCCCTCGCTCGCGGTCACGACCTCCATCCCCACCAACATCGAGCTCAACGCCGCGCGCGCCAACAAGGGCGACGCGCTGCTCCGCCTCTGCGCGCTCCTGGGGCTCGACCCGGCCGCCGTGCTCGCCTTCGGCGACGGGACGAACGACCTGTCCCTGCTGCGCGCGGCCGGCTGCGGCGTCGCCATGGCCAACGCCGCGCCCGAGGTCCTCGCCGCGGCGGACCGGATCGCCCCCTCGAACAACGACGCGGGCGTGGCGCGCGCGATCTCCGAATTACTATGGGAAAAGGAACTGTGATGATGATTCTTGCGGGAAAACTGGCTGTCTGCATCCTGCTGGGGTATCTGATCGGGTGCGTCAGCCCCTCCTACCTGATCGGGAAGCTGCGCGGCTACGACGTGCGCCGGAGCGGCTCGGGCAACGCCGGGGCCTCCAACACGGTCATCATGGCCGGCAAGCTTCTAGGCTTCATCGTGGCGCTGCTGGACATCCTCAAGGCCGCCGGCTCCTGGTGGCTCTGCGCGGCGCTGTTCCCTGAGCTCGCGGTCGCCGGGCCTTTGGCGGGCGTGTCCTGTCTGCTCGGTCATCTCTATCCGGTCTTTCTCCGCTTCCGCGGCGGCAAGGGCCTGGCCTGCCTCGGCGGGCTCGCGCTCGCCACCAGCCCGAAAACGCTGCTGATCCTGTTCGGGGTCGCGCTGCTGATCGCGCTGCTGACGAACTACGTCGCCGTCGTCACGGTGTCCATGTCGGCCATCGTGCCGCTCTATTACTGGTATCTGTCCGGCTTCGTGCTCGGCGCGTGCATCCTTGCCGTGCCGATCGTGCCGATCTTCTGCAAGCACCTGGTCAATTTCCGGCGCATCCGGGAGGGCAAGGAGCTCCGCTTGAGCTATGTCTTCAACAAGCAGAAGGAGCTCGACCGTATCGGTTACGAGGAAGAGGAATAAATCGGCTCTTCGCAGAGCGCAACAAGGCGACGCCCGACGGAAGCGGGCGTCGCCTTACTGTGCCGTGATGCTCTTTTTGATCTGGTGGATGGCGTTTTTCTCCAGCCGGGAGACCTGGGCCTGCGAGATGCCGACCTCGCGCGCCACCTCCATCTGCGTGCGTCCGTCGTAGTAGCGCAACGCGAGGATCCGCTTTTCGCGCGGCGTGAGCCGCCGGATGGCCTCCTCCAGCGCGATCTGCTCCAGCCACTGCTCGTCGCTGCTGCGCGGGTCGCCGAGCTGGTCCATCACGGTGGAGCTCTCGCCCCCGTCGTTGAAGATCGGCTCGTAGAGGCTCATCGGCTCGCAGACCGCGTCCATGGCGAACACGACCTCCTGCCGCGGCAGATCCAGCTCCCGCGCGATCTGCTCCACGGAGGGCTCGCGCCCGTCCCGGGCCGTCAGCTTCTCCTTGGCCTGCAGCACGCGGTAGGCCGTGTCGCGCATGGAGCGCGAGACGCGCAGCGCGCTGTGGTCGCGCAGGAAGCGCCGCAGCTCCCCGGCGATCATGGGAACGCCGTAGGTGGAAAACTGCACGTTCTGCCGCAGGTCGAAGGCGTCGATGGCCTTGATGAGCCCGATGCAGCCGACCTGGAACAGATCGTCCATGCTCTCGCCGCGCCCGGCGAATTTCTGCACCACCGAGAGCACCAGCCGGAGATTTCCGGCGATGAGCTCCTCGCGCGCCGCGCGGTCGCCCGCGTGCGCCCGTTCCAGCAGCTCGCGGCTCTCCGCGCTTTTGAGGACCGGCAGCTGCGCCGTGTTGACTCCGCAGATCTCGACCTTTCCCTGCATGACCACAGCTCCTTTTTTTCGGGTGTGGTCGTTATTATTTCCCGCTGCGGGAAATTTGATGCGCGGACGTCTTGTCAAGCGCACAGGGCTGTGCTATATTGAATGCGATCAATTCGACAGAGTAGGGAGACCGCGTCAAGTGCCGGCAGATGGGATGTCGCCGCCGGACGAAAGCATGGACGCGTCCAAGCTGCGATGGCCTCCCGCGTCCGCTGTCACGGGGCAAGAGCGCTCTTTCCCGGTGCCAACGGGAAGGAGTGTGTTTTTTTATGCGGAAGAAAAACGGAAAGATCTCGCTGCGGCAGCTGTGCGTCTCGGCGCTGCTGATCGCCTTCGACGTGATCTTCACGCGCCTGCTGGCGCTGAATACGCCCCTGGTCAAGATGGGCTTCGGCTTTGCCGCCGTGGCCGTCTGCGCCATGCTCTACGGTCCGGCCTGGGCCGCGCTGACGGCCGCGCTGGGCGACCTCGCGGGCGCGCTGCTCTTCCCCACGGGCGCCTACTTCCCCGGCTTCACGCTGACGGCCGCGCTGACGGGGCTGATCTTCGGTCTCTGCCTCCACCGCCGCCCGGTGCGCTGGGGCAGCGCCTTTCTCGCGGCCTTCCTGAACTGCCTGCTCGTCACGCTCGTGCTCAACACGGCCCAGATCGTGATCTTCTTCCACGCCTCGCTCGAGGTGCTGCTGGCCTCGCGCGTGCCGCAGTTCTTCATCATGACGGCGGTCCAGACCGCCGTGATCCGCGCCCTCGGCGTCTCGCCGCAGCTTCTGGCGCAAATTCGCGGAGAAAATGAAAAAAAGCCTTGACAAGAGGCTTCTCTTTGGGTATATTGGTTGAGCGCTCCAAAGACAGCAGGTGGCCGAAAGCCGTAAATCCTGCCGAGGACATCAACAATTTCACGCTTCTGATCTTGTTTTTGTGCCCTTGCGTCTTTTTGCCGCAAGGGTTTTCTTTATGGGCGCAGATCTCAATTGTGTGGAGGTGAAAAACACACATGCCGAACGCAAAGGTTCTCAGCGAAAAGCAGGCGATCGTGGAATCGCTCGTCGAGCGCATCAAAAACGCGGGTTCCGGCGTCCTCGTCGACTACAAGGGCATCACCGTGGCCGAGGATACCGCTCTGCGCACCGATCTGCGCAAGGAGAGCATCGATTACACCGTCGTCAAGAACACCCTGGTCAAGAGGGCTCTGGACAAGCTGGGCATGAACGATCTCGATCATGTCCTCAACGGCACCACCTCTCTGGCTACCGCCGAGAAGGATCCCATCGCACCCTTCCGTATCCTCACCGACACCAGCAAGAAGCTGGGCGAGCGCTTCAACATCAAGGCCGCCTTCATGGAGGGCAAGGTGCTGAGCGAGAGCGAGATCGCCGAGATCTCCGCGCTTCCTTCCAAGGACGCGCTGTACGCGAAGGTGCTGGGCACCATGATCGCGCCCATCACCGGCCTGGCCGTCTGCCTCGGCCAGATCCTCGAGCAGAAGGGCGGCTCCATCGAGTCTCCCGCTGCCGAAGCTGCGGAATAAGTCCGCGAACACAAATCTTTAATGGAGGAAAAATACCATGAGTGAAAAGATCACTGCCATGATCGAAGAGATCAAGGCCCTGTCCGTCCTCGAGCTCAGCGAGCTCGTCCATGCGCTGGAGGAGACCTTCGGTGTTTCCGCCGCCGCTGTTGCCGCCCCCGCCGCCGGTGCCGCTGCTGGCCCCGTCGTCGAGGAGAAGACCGAGTTCGACGTCGTCATGACCTCTTTCGGCGCCGAGAAGATCAAGGTCATCAAGGAAGTCCGCGCCATCACCGGTCTGGGCCTCGCCGAGGCGAAGGGCCTGGTCGAGGGCGTGCCCGCCAAGATCAAGGAAGGCATCTCCAAGGAAGACGCCGAGGCTCTCAAGGCTCAGCTCGAGGCCGTCGGTGCCACCGTCGAGCTCAAGTAAGCTCGTCCGGGACAGACGAAAAAATCCCGCTCCGTTCGGAGCGGGATTTTTTTGCGTCCGGGGCGTTACTGGACGGCCGCCATAGCCTCCCGGAGGGCCCGCATGAGCTCGTCGCCGTTGCCCGTCGCATAGGCGGCGATGATCACCGCGACGATGATGACCAGGGCCACCACCAGGCCGCACCAGTAGGAGCGGGCGAAGTTGCGGCGGTTGACGTTCTTGGCGGCGAAGGTGTAGATGAGCAGGGCGATGAAGCCGACGACGGGGATGGCGAACAGCAGCTCCAGCCCGACGTAGCCCCAGGGCTTGATGGGCTTGTATTCCTTCGACAGCGGATCGGGGCGGGGAGCCGGGCGCTTTTCCTGAGCCGCGGCAAAGACCTCGGCCTGCTCCCTGGACTTCTTCCGGGGCTGCTCCGGGGCTTTCTCCGGGACCTTTTCCTCGACCTTCGGCGCGGGCTTCTCCTCCAGCCGGGCGCCGCACTCGGTGCAGAATTTCGCGCCGTCTTCCAGGGGCGCTCCGCAGACAGGGCAATTCATATCGAATGCCTCCTTTTTTTCAGATTGAGTTCAGTTTAGGGCAAAACGCCGCTCTTGTCAACCGCTTCCGGCACAGGAGCGGCGTCATTTTTTCAGCTGTCCGGGGCTGACGCCGAAGGTCTCGCGGAAGGCGCGGTTGAAGGCGGAATAGTCGTTGAAGCCGCAGTCGGCGGCGGCCTGCCCGGCCGGGACGCCCTCGCGGATCAGCCGCGCGGCGCTCAGCAGGCGCTTCTGGCGCACATAGGCGTGCACCGTCGAGCCGGTCTGCTGCTTGAACAGGCGCATGAAGTGGTAGCGGCTGAGATAGACCCGCTCGGCGAGCGCGTCCACCGTCAGCTCCCGCCCGAGGTTTTCGTTGATGAAGGAGAGCGTCTGCGCGATCTTGGGGTCCTGCGGCGCGTCCGGCGCGGCGGAGGCGCTGACGGAGAGGCGGTTGACGTGCACCAGCAGCTGGATGAGGCAGCTGTCGCGCAGCAGCTGCGCGCCGAGCTCCCGGTCGGCGCTGACGGCCTCGTAGGCCGTGAGGGCGGCGGCGAGGGCCTTTTTCTGCTCCTCGTCCGGGGCGAGCAGATACTGCCCGCTCTTGTCGGCCCACTCGAAGCAGTCCATCAGCCCGGCCCCGGGGAGGCTGCGCTCGAAAAAGCGCCGGTCGAGGTAGACGATCACGCGGTCGTAGGGCACGGACTTGTCGATGACGGCGCGGTGGATCGCGTGGTGCCGCACGAGCAGCACGTCCCAGGGGCGGAGCGCGTAGCTCGCGCCCTCCACGGTGTAGTCCACGCGCCCGGAGAGCAGCAGCACGAGCTTGTCGAACTCGTGGAAGTGGAAGTCCCGCTCCTGCCCGGCCGTGTCGCGCAGGTGGAAATAGTGGTAATTCTCGTTGAGATAGCCCTCGCGGCTGACGATCTGCTTTCTGTCCACGCGCCTCGCCTCCTTCCTGATCCGGACCCTGTCATTGCGAGGCCCCGGAGGGGGCCGCGGCAATCCGTTTTTCTCCGGAGAAAAAGATGCGGATTCCCACACCAGCGACGGCGGTCACTGGTTCGGAATGACAAGATCGCGGCTGTCGTGGGCGCTATATGACCGTATCGTACACCATTGTTAAGATACAGCACTTTTTGCAAAATATCAAGCAGTTTATGCCATTTACCGTGTAATAGTTTTCTGTATAATATGAGAGTGTAAAACGCGCACAGGGAGGTCTTTCCTATGAAGTTCCTGAAAAAGAACTGGTTTTTCTTCAGTATGATCGTCGGCATCGTTCTGGGCATCGTCGTCGGCTTCCTCTGGGACGGCGCCGGCGTGCTCGAGCCGCTCGGCACGCTGTTCATCAACATGATGTTCTGCGTGGTCGTGCCGATGGTGTTCTTCTCCATCTCCTCGTCCATCGCCAACATGAAGAGCGTCAAGCGCGCCGGCAAGCTCATGGGCTCCACGGTCCTCACCTTCATGGTCACCACGATCATCGCCTCGGTGATCATGTATGTGCTCGTCCGCCTCATCCCGATCTACACCGGCGAGCCCGCCTTTGAGCCGGGCGCTTCCGAGCCCATGACCGCCGGCGCCATGATCGTCGGCTTCTTCACCAAGCCCGACTTCCCTGAGCTCTGGAGCCGCCGCTCCATCCTGCAGCTGATCATCGCGGGCATCTTCTTCGGCTTCGGCGTGCAGATGTGCGGCGGGCCCAAGACCAAGGTCGCGGGGCTGCTGGAGGAGATCACGAACGTGCTGATGAAGGTCATCAAGCTCATCAGCTACTACGCGCCGATCGGCTTCTTCGGCTTCTTCGCCGCCCTCGTCGCGGCCCACGGCGCCGACTTCGTGTCCAGCTACGCCAAGGCGATCATCCTCTACTATGTCGTCGCCTTCGCCTACATGTTCCTGATCTTCCCGCTCTACGCCCGCTTCGGCGGCGGCAAGGGCGCCGTCAAGGTCATGTTCCAGCACCTCTTCCGTCCGGCGGCCGTCGCCTTCGGCACCTGCTCCAGCGTTGCGACGATCCCGACCAACATGGAGGTCAGCGAGGACACCGGCATCTCCAAGGACGTCACCGATATCGTGCTGCCCATGGGCGCCACGATGAACATGGACGGCTCCGGCATGAGCGCGATCATCAAGGTCGCCTTCCTCTTCGGCATGTTCGGCAAGGACTTCGCCACCACCGACGCGCTGCTCGCGATCATCGTCGCGACGGTCTCCTCGGTCGCCATGTCCGGCATCCCCGGCGGCGGCGGCACGGGCGAGCTCGTCCTCTGCTCCCTGTTCTTCCCGGAGCAGCTGGCCGTCGCCTTCCCGATCGCGCAGGCCATCGGCGACCTCGTCGATCCTCCCGCCACCATGGTCAACGCCGCCGGCGACTACGTCGCCTCCTACATCGTCTCCCGCTTCAACGACGGCAAGGACTGGCTGCAGAAGGCGCTCAAGGCCAAGGAAAAGAAGCAATAAGATGCGCTACACGAAAATGCACGGCGCGGGGAACTCCTTCATCCTCACGGATGCCCTGCACGGCGAGCTCGCGGGCGAGGACCTCGGCGTCCTCGCCCGCCGCTTATGCTCCCCGCTGACCGGCCCCGGCGCGGACGGACTGATCGTCCTCGTCCCCGCGGAGGACGCGGACGTCGGGATGCTCTTTTACAACGACGACGGCTCCACGGGCGAGATGTGCGGCAACGGTGCCCGGTGCCTGGCGCGCTACGCCGTCGAGCACGGTCTCGCGCGCGACGATCAGGACGTCCGCATCCTCGCTCCGGCGGGGCTCGTGCGCGCGCGGCGCATCGGCCGGGAGATCTATGAAGTGCGGCTCAACGACCCCTCCGTCGTCGACCTCCACCGCGAGGCCGAGGGCGAGGACTGCGCCTACGTCGAGCTGGGGGACCCCGGCATCCCGCACGCGGTCGTGGAGGTCGGCGAGGCGGCCTTCGGCGATCCCGACGCGCTGCGCGAACGCGGCCGCGCCCTGCGGCGCAGCGCCGCCTTCCCGCGCGGCGCGAACGTCAGCTTCGTCTCCCTGCTCGACGGGAGGCGGGCCCGCGCGATCACCTTCGAGCGCGGCGTGGAGGACTTCACGCTCTCCTGCGGCACCGGCTGCGGGGCGATCGCGGTCAGCCTGCTGCTTCGCGGGCGGCTCAAAGAGCCCGCCGTCACGATCGACATGCCCGGCGGCCGCCTCTCCGTCTCGCTCCGGCGCGAGGGGGACGCGGCGCGCGATCTTTTCCTCACCGGCCCGACGGCCGTCGTGGAGGAAGGAGAAGCCTGAACCGGGAGCGGTAAACGGGAGGTTGGCGAGCAAAGGCCCCCTTGCCTAAAGGGGGCTGTCGCCGGAGGCGACTGGGGGAATTCCATTGTTCCTCTCAGGCCCCCTTGCCTAAAGGGGGCTGTCGCCGGAGGCGACTGGGGGATTCTGTCGGTCGCTGCACGATGGTATGGCGGG
>JAFRLZ010000072.1 GCA_017430985.1 Oscillospiraceae bacterium | reverse complement strand
TAGGCAAGGGGGCCTGAGAGGAACAATGGAAATCCCCCAGTCGCCTCCGGCGACAGCCCCCTTTAGGCAAGGGGGCCTGAGAGGAACAATGGAAATCCCCCAGTCGCCTCCGGCGACAGCCCCCTTTAGGCAAGGGGGCCTGAGCTCGCCAAATCTCCGTTTCCTGTCCTCCATTCTACAAACGGGCTTTCGCTTTGTCAAACATTCCGACAAACTTTTCTCTTGGCAGAGAGAGGAAAAGACAGTATAATAAAAACACAGAGATAAAAGGAGGCTCGGCCCATGAACGAAGCATGGAAGGCCTATATCCCGCAATCCGACATCTACCTGTTCAACACCGGCAACGCCCGGCAGGCGTGGAAGAGCTTCGGCTGCGTTTACATCCCGGAGCTGCAGATGTTCCGCTTCCTCGTCTGGGCGCCGAACGCCCGCAGCGTCAGCGTCGTGGGCGATTTCAACGGCTGGGCCTGGGACGCCGACCCCATGGAACGCGTCGACGGCGGCGCCTGGGTCTGCTTCATGGGCACGCCCTGGCACGGGGCCTGCTACAAATACTGCGTCGAGGGCGCGGACGGACGCCGCATCCTCAAGACCGACCCCTTCGCCGCCTGGAGCCAGCACGGCGCGGAGGGCAACGCGTCTCTCGTCTATAACCGCCCCGCCGAGCCATGGACCGACGGCGGCTACATGGCCGCGCGCGCCCGGCGCGACTTCCTGCACAGCCCCATGAGCATCTATGAGGTGCATCTCGGCTCCTGGCAGGACCTCGCCGGCGGACAGGCCCCCTACCGCGAGCTCGGGGACAGGCTGGCTGACTACTGCGTCGAGATGGGCTACACCCATATCGAGCTCATGCCGCTGACCGAATACCCCTTCGACGGCTCCTGGGGCTATCAGGTGACGGGCTACTACGCCCCCACCTCGCGCTACGGCGAGCCGGAGGACTTCCGCTGGATGATCGACCGCTTCCACCGCGCCGGCATCGGCGTCATCATGGACTGGGTGCCCGCGCACTTCCCCAAGGACGAGAACGGCCTCGCCCTCTTCGACGGCACGCCGCAGTTCGAGTGCAAGGAGCGGCGCATGGCCGAGCACCCCGAGTGGGGCACGCTCATCTTCGACTACGCCTCCGACCAGGTGCAGAGCTTCCTCGTGTCCTCCGCCTGCAAATTCTTCGACGAGTTCCACATCGACGGCATCCGCGTCGACGCGGTCAGCTCTATGCTCTACCTCAACTACGGCCGCCGCGAGGGGGAGTACACCCCTAACAAGGACGGCGGCAACATTAACCTCGGCGCGGTGGATTTCCTGCGCAAGCTCAACCGCACCGTGCTCACGAGCTATCCCGGCGCGATCACCGTGGCCGAGGAGTCCACGGCCTTCCCGCTCATCACCGCCCCGCCCGAGGTCGGCGGCCTCGGCTTCAGCTTCAAGTGGGACATGGGCTTCATGCACGACACGCTCGACTATATGAAGCTCGACCCCCTCTTCCGCCGCTACAACCACGACAAGCTGACCTTCTCGATGATGTACGCCTTTTCGGAGAATTACGTCCTGGCCTATTCGCACGACGAGGTCGTGCACGGCAAGTGCTCCATGCTCAACAAGATGAGCGGGCTCTACGGCCAGAAGTTCGACTCCCTGCGCGCGCTCTACGGCTACCAGTTCGCCCACCCCGGCAAAAAGCTGACCTTCATGGGCGGCGAGTTCGGCCAGTTCATCGAGTGGAACTGGCAGCAGGAGCTCGACTGGCTGCTGCTGGCCTACCCCAAGCACGCGCAGCTGCGGGAATACGCCAGGGCGCTCAACCATCTCTACACCGCCACGCCCGCGCTCTACATGCGCGAGAGCGGCTGGGACGGCTTCCAGTGGCTCAACGTGGACGACCGCGACCGCAGCTCCATCGCCTTTATGCGCCTGGCCCCGGAGCAGGACAGCTATCTCGTGTGCGTGTGCAACTTCACGCCCGTGGCCTACGAGGGCTTCCAGATCGGCCTGCCGGAGAGAGGCACGCTCCGCGAGATCCTGAACAGCGACGAGGAGCGCTTCGGCGGCGGCGGGGTGCGGAACCTCCACGCCATCCGCAGCGTGCACGAGCCCTTCCGCGATCTGCCGTATTCGGCCCGCTTCACGCTGCCGGCCATGGCGACGCTGTATTTCAGCTTTAAAAAACACAAATAAGCCCCCGTCGGGGATTCATCTTTTTTTCAGGAGGATGGCATGAAAAAGGAATTTCGCGACATTCTGAAGGAAAAGGGCAGACAGGAGCTGCCCGCGGTCCTGCTGGCTTCGGCCGAGTGCGCGCCGCTGGCCAAGGCCGGAGGCCTGGCCGACGTGGTGGGCACGCTGCCCAAGGCGCTCAAAAAGCTCGGCATCGACGCGCGCGTCATCATGCCCTACCACAGCGGCATCAAGGCCCGCTACAGCGACCGCGTCGAGCACATGCTGCATTTCTCCAGCCATTTCGCCTGGCGCGAGGTCTACGTCGGCGTCGAAAAGCTGGTGCTGGACGGCGTCGTGATCTACCTCATCGACAACGAGGAATACTTCGGCGACTATATGTACCGCGGCGGCCGCGCCGAGATCGAGCAGTACGCCTACTTCACCCGCGCCGTGCTCGACGCGATCCCCGTGCTGGATTTCCGCCCGGAGATCGTCCACTGCAACGACTGGCAGACGGGCCTGCTGCCGCTCGTGGCGCACACGCAGTACCCCGGCGGCATGCAGGAGGGGCTCAAATTCCTGCTGACCATCCACAACATCGCCTACCAGGGCAAGTGGAGCTTCGACTACATCCATTATCTGCTCGGCATCGACCCGCGCTACTACACGCCGGAGTACATCGAGCTCAACGGCTGCGCCGACTTCCTCAAGGCCGGCTGCGTCTGCGCCGACCGGCTCAACACCGTCAGCCCCAGCTACGCCGAGGAGATCAAGACGCCCTACTACGCCGAGGGGCTGGAGGGCATCCTCAACGCCCGCAGCGCGGAGCTGAGCGGCATCGTCAACGGCATCGACACCAAGGTCTTCAACCCGAACGCCGATCCCCTGATCCCCGCGAGGTACTCGAAGGGCCGCCTCAAGGGCAAGGCCCTGTGCAAGGCGGCGCTGCAGGAGCGCCTCGGCCTCGAGCGGAGGCCCGACGCGCCGCTGTTCGCGATGGTCACGCGCATGACCGAGCAGAAGGGCTTCGACCTCGTCTCCGCCGTGCTCGACGAGCTGCTCGAGAGCAGCGACATGCAGTTCGTGCTGCTCGGCACGGGCGATCAGCGCTTCGAGGACTTCATGCGCGGCGCGGAACTGCGCTGGAAGGGCCGCCTCTGCGCCTACATCGGCTACAATGAGGAGCTGGCGCATCTGATCTACGCCGGCAGCGATTTCTACGTCATGCCCTCGCGCTTCGAGCCCTGCGGCATCAGCCAGATGATCGCCATGCGCTACGGCTCCGTGCCCATCGTGCGCGAGACGGGCGGCCTGCGCGACACCGTCAGGCCCTACAACCAGTTCACCGGCGAGGGCACGGGCTTCTCCTTCGCCAACTACAGCGCCGACGAGCTGCGCGAGACGATGCGCGAGGCCATGAACTGCTACCGCAGCGAAGAGATCATGCAGGGCCTGATCGGCCACGCGATGGCGGAGGACAACGCCTTCGACCGCTCGGCCGAGGAATACGCCAGACTCTATTTATGGATACTGTGATCTCGCAGGACAAACGGATATGCTCCAAAGCTGACGGCCTCTTCACGGAAGGGGCCGTCAGCCGGGTCTGGTTCGGCGGGAGCTACCAGGAGCACTGGTCGGCCGACTACACGCTGCTGGTGAGCTACCGCGATCGGCGGCAGGTGGACGCCGCCTGGCGCGGCGGCCGCTGGCATCCCTCCGGCGGGGACGCGGCCTGGTGCGAGACGCTGCTGCGGGACGACTGCCCGGCCTTCACGCGCCGCTATTTCGAGGCGGCGGCCACGGCCTGGTGCGCCGCGCAGGATTGCCTGCGCCGGGGGCTGACGCTCGAAAAGCTGTACGAGAGCTTCCCCGAGGCCGGGTCGAAGGACCCGATCGCGGCGGCCGAGCTGCTCAGATTGCTGATGGACGACTGCGGCCTGAAGCTCGAGACGGCGCTGCCGCTCGTGCGGCGCTGCTGCGGGGCGGGCGACGCGGCGGAGGATGAGCTCGCCGCGCTCGAACCGCTGCAGCCGCGCACGGCGCAGGTGGCGCGGCTGCTGCGCGAGAAGTCCCCGCTGATCCTCACCGCCCTGCACGACACGCGCGAGGCGGCCTGCCGCCGGCCCTTCGGCGCGGCGCGCTGCGGGGAGGAGGTCTTCCTGGGCTTCCGGCTCGCCAGCGGGCGCGTCTGGGAGGCCGCGCTGCTGCTGCGCGGCGAGGGGCTGCGCGAGGAGCGGCCGATGGCGCGCACGGACGAGGGCTTCGGCTGCAGCTTCTACGCGCCCGCGACCGCCGGCGCGCTGCGCTACTGCTTCCGGATCGACACGCCGGAGGGCACGCGCTATCTGGGGCCGGACGGCTCCGGCCTGCTCGGCTTCCTCTTTGACAGGGAGCCGGAGGGCTTCCGCCTGACGGTCTATGAGAAAGAGTTCGACACGCCCGCCTGGTTCCGGCGGAGCGTGATGTATCAGATCTTCCCCGACCGCTTCGCCTTCTCCGACGACGGCACGGCCGAGCGCGGGATCGAATATCACCGTGCGCTGGGGCAGACGCCCGAAAAGCACGCGAGCCGGGACGAGCCCCCGCGCTGGCAGCCGCGGAGCTTCGAGAAGAGCTACAGCCCCGACGACTTTTACGGCGGGACGCTGAAGGGCATCGAGGAGAAGCTGCCCTATCTGAAAGCGCTCGGCGTGAGCTGCCTCTACCTCAACCCCATCGTCGAGGCGCGCTCCAACCACCGCTACGACACGGCGGACTACCGCCGCGTCGACCCGATCCTCGGCACCGAGGAGGACTTCGAGCGGCTCTGCCGCGCGGCGGCGGAGCAGGGGATGCGCGTCGTGCTCGACGGCGTGTTCTCGCACACCGGGGCCGACAGCCGCTACTTCAACCGCTACGGGCACTACCCGGAGCGCGGCGCCTGCCAGGGGAAGGACTCGCCCTATTATCCCTGGTACGACTTCAAGCGCTTCCCGGACGACTACCGCTGCTGGTGGGGCTTCAAGGACCTGCCGGAGGTGGAGGAGCGCAACCCCGTCTGGCAGGACTTCGTCGTCAGCGGGGACGACAGCGTCGTCAAGCTCTGGCTGCGCCGGGGCGCGGCGGGCTGGCGGCTGGACGTGGCCGACGAGCTGCCCGACGAGGTGCTCGCGCTCATCCGCCGCGCCGCGAAGGAGGAAAAGCCGGACGCGCTCGTGCTCGGCGAGGTCTGGGAGGACCCCGTCGTCAAGGAGAGCTACGGGAAAAAGCGGCGCTACGCCCTCGGCGGCGCGCTCGACACCGTGATGAACTATCCCCTGCGCACGGCGCTGCTGGACTTCATGCACCGGCGCGTCGACGCCTACGGCCTGCGCGACCGGCTGCTGAGCCAGCAGCTCAACTACCCGCAGCCGATGTACTACGCGCTGATGAACCTGCTCGGCTCGCACGACGTCGAGCGCATCCGCACGGCGCTCTCGACGCCGGTGGCGCTCAAGACGCTGCCGCGCGAGGCGCAGCTGGCCTTCGCCTTCGATGCGGCCGAGCGCGCCGCGGCCCTCGGCCGCGAGAGGCTCTGCGCGGCGCTGCAGTTCGCGCTGCCGGGCGTGCCGAGCGTCTATTACGGCGACGAGCAGGGCATGGACGGCGCCTGCGACCCCTTCAACCGCGCCCCCTTCCGCGAGGGCGACGGCGAGCTCTGCGCGTATTACGCGGCCCTGGCCGCGCGGCGCAACGGCTCTGACGCGCTCAGGTGCGGCGAGGCCGTGATCGCGGCCTGCTCGCGCGAGGTGCTGACGGTTCTGCGCTATGTGCGCGGCGGCCGCGGCGCGCTCGGCGAAGCGGCGGAGGACGGCGCCTGGCTCCTGGCCGTCAACCGCAGCGACGAAGAGCAGCCCTTCGAGGCGGAGCTCGAAGCCGTCGGCGGGGGGATGCTGCGCGGCGTGCTCGCGCCCTTCGAGGCAAGATGGATCGAATTGTGAGCGTTGAAAACAGGCAGGAGGCCGGGGAAACCCGGCCTCCTGCCTGTTTGGCTAATAAATTTGAGGTTATCGAGGCGATAGCCCCCCTTGCCTAAAGGGGGGTGGCCGAGCGAAGCGAGGTCGGGGGGATATAAAACGCCCCGCCATATCCTCGTGCAGCGACCGACAGAATCCCCCAGTCGCCTCCGGCGACAGCCCCCTTTAGGCAAGGGGGCCTGAGAGGAACAATGGAAATCCCCCAGTCGCCTCCGGCGACAGCCCCCTTTAGGCAAGGGGGCCTGAGAGGAACAATGGAAATCCCCCAGTCGCCTCCGGCGACAGCCCCCT
>JAFRLZ010000071.1 GCA_017430985.1 Oscillospiraceae bacterium | reverse complement strand
TCTGGAAAGAGTATAGCACAGCTGTTTCTAGAGTGCCACAAACAATATTCTGTTCATCAAAAAAGTTTTTGCAAAAGAAGAGCGCGCGGCCGACGGCCGCGCGCTCTGTTTCGTTTTTTCTCTTTACTGCTCGGCAGGCTCGAAGTCCTCTCTGCCGTGATGGCAGATCGGGCAGTCGTAATCCTCAGGCAGCTCGCCCTCGCAGGGCTCGAAGTGACCGCAGATCTTGCAGACGTAGCCCTTCTGCTTGACCGTCTCCACCGGAACAACGTGCTCGAACTCCTCCTTGCCGTGCTTGCAGAGCGGGCAGGTGAAGTCGTCGGGCATCTCCGGCCCTTCATGCACATAGCCGCAGACCTTGCAGACCCAGCATTCCTTCTGCTCGGGCGCAGGGTTCTTCTTGGGCTTGATATGCGCATGGTAGTAGGCGTAGGTGCAGCTGGGCGCGTCGGACAGGACCTTGGCCTCGACCACATTGGCGATGTAAAGCGTCTGGGTCTCGAGGTCCTTCACGTCGATGACCTCACAGGACAGGACGGCGTTCGTATAGGTCGGGACATAGCGGATGCCGTTGGCCGTGCGCACGTCATAGCCGACGTCCGCGAACTTGTCCACGTCGCGGCCGCTCTGGAAACCGAAGCGCTGGAAGAGGCTGTAGGGCGCGTCCTCCGTGAGGATGGAGATGTTGAAGCGCCCGGCCTTGCCCACCATATCGCAGGTGTGGTTCTTCTTGATGCAGGAGATGGTGATCTTCTTCGGATCTCCTGCGGCGACCTGGCCGGCCGTGTTGATGATGCAGCCGTAGTCCCTGCCGTCGACGCGGGTCGTCAGCACCTCGACGCCGTAGCTGAACTTATTGAAGGCCTTGTTGTTGACCGCGTCCGGGTTGAACACGCCCGCGACGGGGATCACCGGCTCCTCCTCGACGGGCGCGGGATTGATCTCCGCGGCGATCGCGTCAGCCAGCGCGTCGAGCTCGGCGAGCTGCCCCTCGGACAGAGCGGATTTGAGCGCGACGCTCTGCTCGAAGAATTCGGTCTTCTTCAGGCCGCTCAGGATCTCGCGCATGACCTTGCCGCTGGCCGAGGCCCAGCTGCCGTTTTCGATCAAAGCGATCCTGCGGCCCTGCAGGTTGTGGGCGACGATGTCGTGCAGGAGGTTTTCCATCGTGACGAACACGCCGGCATTGTAGGTCGTAGCCGCAAAAACGAGATGGCTGCAGCGGAAGGCGTCCGAGACGATGTAGCTGGCCGGGGTGACGGACGTGTCGTACATGCGCACCTTCGCGCCGCGCTCGACGAGCTTCGCGGCAAGGATGTTCGCCGCGTTCTCGGTGTGTCCGTAGACAGAGGCATAGGCGAGCAGAACGCTCTTTTCCTCCGGCGTATAGCTGGACCAGAGCAGATACTTTTCAAGGAAATCTCCGAAATGGCTGCGCCACACATAGCCGTGCAGCGGGCAGACGAACTTCAGCTCCAGCGCGGCCGCCTTCTTCAGCACGGACTGCACCTGCGGGCCGTATTTGCCGACGATATTCGTATAATAGCGGCGGGCCTCGTTGAGATCCTCCGCGAAGAAATCGGCTTCGTCGTTGAACAGCCGGCCGTTGAGGGCACCGAAGGTGCCGAAGGCGTCGGCCGAGAAGAGGATCTTGTCAGTCAGATCATAGCTCATCATAACTTCCGGCCAATGGACCATGGGCGCCATGACGAAGGTGAACTCGTGGCGGCCGAAGGAGATCTTGTCGCCCTCTTTGACAAGCTGGATACGACCGCTCAGATCGAGCGCAAAGAACTGGCCGAGCATGGTCTGGATCTTCGCGTTGCAGATGATCTTCGTCTCGGGGTAGCGCGTCAGCACGAGCTCCAGCGTCGCAGCGTGATCCGGCTCCATGTGATGGATCACGAGATAATCCAGCTTGCGCCCGCCCAGCGCATGGGCCACGTTTTCCAGGAACACGCTGTATACGGCCTTGTCCACGGTGTCGAACAGGACCGTCTTCTCATCCAACAGCAGATAGGAGTTATAGGAAACGCCGTCAGGAACGCCGTAAACGCCCTCAAAACAGGCCAGTCTGCGGTCGTCCGCGCCGACCCAGATCAGGTCGTCGGTCACTTTTCTCGTGCAATGCATAAGGAAGCCTCCATTTTGTATTTTTCGTTTTGCCGTATTTTGATTATATGCGATAAACGGGAAAACCGCAAGGATAATTCTTTTTTCTGTGGCGCAAACATTCGCGCTGTGTTATAGTACAGATAAGGAGGGATCAAGATGGCAGGGAAAAGATTTGTCGGTATAAACGGAGCGATCAGCAGCGAGGCGATCTGCGCCGATTACGAGTCGGCCGAGAGCTTCGACAAGATCAGGGTCGGCAAGCAGGGCGTCTATTATCGCGAGGGCTTCCGCATCCGCTTTCTGTCCTACGGAGATTTCGAGCGGGTCTTCATCCGCATCCACGAGGTCAACGGGAAGCTCTGCTGCGGAAAAGCCGTCTTTCAGTATTTCCGCCTGGTCTTCGTTCGCGGCGGAAAAGAATTTGCCGATCTGATCAGTGAAAACGAAAAGGCCATGGATCAGGCGCTCGCCAGAATTGCCGAACTCTCCCCCGCCACGGCCATCGGTTTCGTTTCAAAAGAAACAGAGGCATAAATGCAAAAAACGCCGCTGCAGGTGCAGCGACGGGAATTGTTAATGAAAAATGCCTGGGGATTCAGTCGCGGTCGTCATCGCTGAACAGGCGATCGTCAAACACGCCGGGCGCCATGGCGATGACCATCATCGAAAGACCGTCCTGAAAGTAATTGTGGAAAAGACTGTTGAGCTTGCGCATGTCTGCACTTCCTTTCTCGACCTCTGTCGTGGTTTGTATTATACTATTTTTACAAATTAATTCAATTGTTTTTATGCACAATGTATAAGAAATGGCCGAGATTTGTATAAAATGTATATCTGCCGATATGTTTGACATGTTTTTCACGATCAATGGTCTTCCCTTCTGTGCACTTTGACCATTGTCACAAGGCAGCGCTTGCGCTTTTGCTCCTTTTCGTTCGTCTGCCTGCATGTCGGGGTTTGTTTTCCAGCTGTTTTTTATGCAAAAATGCCATAAGCACCCCGATGAAAAAAGAACTGTGTTTTAGAAAAATAAACCTTGACATTTTATACTGCGTCTGCTAAGATACACCTTGCGCATGGGGGTATAGCTCAGCTGGGAGAGCGCTTGAATGGCATTCAAGAGGTCAGCGGTTCGATCCCGCTTATCTCCACCAAAGGAAAACAGTCACCGAAAGGTGGCTGTTTTTTCGTTGACGCGGTAAACCCATTATCCGCAGACCGCTGGCCTCTGCCATTGGGCACATAATCCCCACACACGGGGACAGTGCCGGCATTTTCTGCAGCCATTCAAGCATCCTCCCCGCCCCAAAGGCCGTTTCCACTTTTTTTGATCGTGAAAACAGCCTTTTTTGTTGCCCTGAAAAAGTGTCTCACGGTGAACAGATTGTCATTTCCAATGCTAAAGCTCATATCTTTATCCGCGGAGAAGAAAGCTCATGCAAAAAAAGAAAACGACCATACCGGGCACAATACTCGATATGGCCGTTTATCTTTTGATGAAACAATTCCGCATCCCATCCCCATGGCATCCCTTTTATTTGAGCGGCGGAAGCTCGTGGATATCGTAGGTTTCGTAGTAGATCTCGAAGGCTGTGTCCACATCGCCGGAGAGCTCGATCAGCGCGCCGGCCTGAAACATGGTCGAAAGACTTCCGGAAGGTGCCTGCCACGCAGCGTTGGAAACTACCGTGATCGCTTCCGCTTCCGCCTTTTCCGCGCGCAGGATCGCCTCAGCTTCAAAGAGCAGCGCACCGGTGGCGATGTGATAGTCGCTCGATACGATGGCCAGCTGCTTGACCTGCGGATAGCGCTCTTCCAAAATCTCAAAGGTGCAGATTGCGTTCTGCGCCGTCGTGAGAGAGCGATCCTCCACGATCACACGCTCAGGCGCGATTCCGTTTTCGAGCAGCCATTCCGCCATCCTCCCGGCCTCGGTCGCGGTCTCGTTCTCGGCGGCCGTGCCGCCGCCGGTGCAGACGATCAGCGCGTGGGGGTACTGCTCCGCGCAGCGTTTGGCGACCGTGAGGCGCTGGATCAGCTCTTCGCGCATCGTACCGTCAGGCTCAAGCTGAAAGCCCAGCACGACAAGGCAGAGCGCGTCGGTGTCAGATAGGCCGTCCGGCAGCGCGTCATAGTTCAGCGGAAGATCCGAATTGACCGTTTTCCACAGCGCCATGACGCGTTCCCAGCGTGTGCCGAGGTCCGCGTCGGAGGCCTTCAGCTCCTTAAGGAGTTCGGCGATGTGCCTGTCCGCCTCTTCTCCGTAGCTGCCGTAATCCACGACCATTTCCTCGATGATCGTTTGAGGCGAACGCGGCGGCTCCGCCTGCTTCCCGCAGCCAGCACAGCACAGCAGGACGAGTATCAGAAGGCAGATAATCAGGTTTTTTGTCTTATGTTTCAATTTACATGCTCCCCCTACATTTTTTACTCGGGTCTCATGCCGTTCTTCGACAAAAAAACGAAATCCTGTCGGAAAGCGGCATCAGATCCGGATCGTCAGCACGTTGAGTCCGAGGATGACCTGGTACTGAACGCTCCGCGCAATCTTGAAGATCATGCGGATGCCGATGTTTTTGGCAGGATCCCCATCCTCGGCCAACTGCTGCCGCTCGGAGGGGTCAAAGGGACGGCAATCGTCCTTGATGCGCAGGATCACGTCGCTGTCCTTATGTACCACGCGCACATCGACGGAGTGACTTTTGCTGTCGGCTGCAAAACCGTGCTGCACGATATTTCCCGCCATCTCCTCCATCGAGAGGCCGGCGAGGTAGGCGCGCCGCCTGTCGATCCCATGCGCGAGGCAAAAGCGCTGTATCCGCTCGGCCACGCAGACGACCTCTTCTATACTAGTGACGCTCAAATCCATGCGATCGCTCTCCGGCGCGCCGAAATCGGCAGGAATGACCATAAGCTCGTCCATACGGCGCGGAAAGCCCTTCTTTTTCAGCCAAGCGTAGCCGACAATGAAGATGGTCGTCACGATCCCGTTGAAAAAGCTGGCCAGGTAGACGCCGTTCATTCCGATCATGCGGATCGTCAGCGCCGCGAAAACGACCACGCAGACCACGCCATCGAGCGCAGAGAGCACATGCACGTAGACCTGCTTGCCGGAAGCCTGCCCGTAGCAGACGAAGTGCATATAGACGATGCTCAGCGGCATGCACAGCGGAAGCAGCCGCAGCCCCCAGACGGTCATCATATATACGGGCTCGGCCGGGTCACGGTAGAAGATTCGCGTCAGCGGCTCTGCGCAGACGATGATCAGCGCGCAGACCGCGCCCATCAGCGGCAGGAAGCGCCGGACCATCACGCGCATAACGTCGGTAAGCGTCCGGCGATCCTCCTCCCCGATGCTCACGGACATCATCAGCCGTGAGACGGCAAGCATCCCGGACGGCAGCGCCCAGACGATGCCCAACAGGTTGTTGGCAGCGGCAAAGGCCGAAATTCCGACGCTGCCGACGAAGGCGACGATCAGCTTGTTCAGCAGAAAGCTGCGCAGAGTCTGATAACCGTTGCTGGCGGCACCCGGCAAGCCGGTTTTTAGGATCTCGCCTGTCTCCGCCCACCGCAGGCTGCGTACTCTCAGCCGCAGATGCGACTTCCCGGAATGGAAGTACTGCGCCTCCACGCCAAAGAAAACCCATAACCCGAGGGAGGATGCGAGCGCGAGGCCGAAGGCTTCCCAGTGCAAAAGCTGCACAAACAGGAAATTCAGCACCAGATTGACGACGATATAGCTCAGGCTCGCAGTCATCGTACGTTTACCCTTGTTCTCCATCTGGAGAAAGGCCGGCAGTTGATTGCCTACCAGTAGCGGAAACACGCCGATGCTCTGCCCCAGAAGATACCGGTTGAAGAGCGGGCGGACCTTCGCGTCGTCAGAAAAGAAGCCCGTTAGGTCGAAAAGTCCCAGGATCAGAAACAGTACGATAAAAAGCGCAGAGAGGAGCGCGGTGATCAGCAGGTTGAGCGAGAACACATTCTGCAGCTCCTTCTGCCGGTTCTGCCCCAGATACTTGCCGCACAGGATCACCGAGCCGCCGGAGATCATCAGGCTGACCGCTGTAATGAGCATCTGGATGGGAGAAAACAGACCGACGGCGCTCATCGCATCGATGCCGACGAAGTTCGTGGCAAAAAACTCGACACGATGCCGTTGACCGCTCCGACGGCCGCCAGAACGACCTGGATCGGCAGGAGCCGGAACATCAGTCTGGTAAGCGTTTTGGCATTTGCTTTTTGCCCTTTCATCCTTACAGCCTCTTTCTCAGCGTCAGATTGTTCTTTGCGCCCCGGTATTCGCAGCGCAGATCATCCACGCGCTTTTTCCAGTTCGGGCGCCGTAGTTGTGTCCAACCGTCCTTCCAGCGTGAAAACGGTCTTGTTAACGTCCAGCATGAAGTTTTCCTCCGGTGTATTAGTCTGCCGGGGCGCCTTGGCATGGCGTTTTTTTCCGCCGTTTCCGTATTAATCCTTCTGCTTTAGTAATGATCGCATATGATCGCTTGTTTTTCTAAAATATATCATATCGCGGTGTTGAAGGCAACTCAAAACACGGATGAATCCTGTAATACGGGGGCTTCGCTCAAATCGATCTGAGCGTCAAAAAAATGAGAACAGGCACCCGGAAAGGCCGCTTTCGCGGCCTCCGGATGCCTGCGCTGTCAACTTCGATCCGGCGATCGTCTTTTATCGGGCAAAGGTGCTGAGACCTTCGCCCTCGGCGTGCGCGTCGTACCAGCAGAGCTCGCCGTCTCCGCTGAAATACAGTTCCCCTGCCACACCCCAGTCGCTGTCGATCGTCCAATTTTCGCCGTTCTCGTCCGTCTCTGTGGATTCAAACGTTCCGTTTTCATAAACGAGCTTTCCTTCCTCAGTGAGAGCGGCAGTCATAGTCCAGGTGTTCAGGACGGCAGCGCTGTCCGGCCATACGGCGGTGATCTGCACCTTGCCGGGAGCCAGGCTCGGCACGATCTCCATCACGCCGCGCCCGGCGATCTTCTCATGCCAGTCCCCGAGGAAGGGAGCGAGGCTCTTGTCGGCAGGCTTGACGCCGCTCTTCTCCGCCGCGGTATAGTACCAGCCATGCATGGCCTCATAAACGCTGACATCGTCGTCATTCCACCAGCACTGATAGATCGTCTCGTTCTCGTCGTACTCGAGGACAACATAGCCGCCGTCCACCGGGTGGAAATGCAGATATACATTATCGTCAGGATAGCCGAGCACCAGGTTTTCGCCCGTCAGATAGTCCTCGTCCGGCAGCTCCTCGCGCCCGATCTCACAAAAGCCGCTGCTCAGGACATATTCCGCAAAGCGCGTGCCGTCCGCAGACTTCGCGTCCACATCCATGAATTCCGTCGTGGCGAGATAACAGCGCGCGTCCTTGTCCCAGGCGGCCCGTGCAACGAGCATAGCCGGGTACGAATCATCGAAGCTCTCCCATTCGAGTCCGTTGGCCGCCGACAACTTTTCCTTCATGCTGTCCGCCCATTCGCCGAGCATCGTCCAGATCTCCGCGTCACGCTGCATCTCCTCGGTCGTGGCGCGCACATATCTGACGTCGGTCGGATGGCAGAACAGGTAGTGATTACCTTCTCCATCCTTCGCGAAAATGTCCACGCCGGACCTGTCGAAGCAGAGCAGCTCGTGGAATTTTTCCTCGCTGACCCGGCAAACGGAGAACAGCCAGCCCGCGCCCTCGTATCCGCCGGCCTCCAGCGAGGCTGTCTCGGAGACGGAGAACAGGACGCCGTTTTCGTCGTTCTCCGGCACCTCCACGGTGATGAGCTCGTTGTATTTGGGCGGGATCTCCATGCGCAGGCCGCCGTTTTCATACTCGCCCCAGACCTGCGGCGGATATTGGACGCTGACCGGATCGAGCGTGACGGTATCCATACCGTCGAGATCGATGAAAGTCTCCGCCTCGCCCATACAGAAGGTCACGCTCAGGGCTTCAAAGCTCTTGAGCTCCCTCGCCTCTCCGTCAAAAGAGATCATGCCGGCGGCCAGCTTTCCGGGCGCGACCCGGAAGCCGCCGAACAGGTAATCGCAGAAAACGCCGTCTGTTTCGGAGGACTCCGGGAACACGCCGATGCATCGGGCGGATTTGTTTTCGATGTAGACGTACACCAAGGGGCCAAACCAGTCCTCATAGTCCTGCTCGCCGAGCACCAGCGTCATCACGTCGTTGTCGAGCACGATCGTTCCGAGCCCGGCAATATCCGGCAAATCAAAGACCTCACCCGTGGCGATGGCGACAGGCTCCGAGACATACGTCGGCGCGGTCCATTCGTCCGGCGCCAGCGTGAAACAGAACTCCATTTGGTCGAGGGTATCCATGCGGATGCCCGGCGCGTCCGACCTGGAGTAAGCCAGCGCACGCCGAACGGTCTCCCCCGCAGGGACGATCGCGCCGAAATCCTCGCTGCTGCCGTTGTATTCGCCGTCCTCCTCGTAGTATTCGTTCACCGAGATGTCCGTCATGATTCCGTTGACAGAGCCGCCCGTGACGCTGAGATAGGCCTCCTGCGCACCGGCGTTTTCGATGTCGATCCACACGATGGGCTTAGGCTCAAAGTACGTGGGGTCGATATCCAGCCCCGCGGTTGTCACCTTCACGCCGTTCTTATCAAAGATCACGCTCCCCTCCGGAGAGAAGGGGCCTGCAGCCTGCATCGCCGCCGTGGTTTCCTGACCGGACGGGACGGGCTCGACTGTGCCTTCAGGCGTGGAATCAGGCGTTTCCGATGGTTTCTGCTGCAGTCCGCAGGCCCCGCAGCATAGGACCAAAGCTGCCGTCAGCAGCAGACAGAGTATTTTTTTCATGGTTTATCCTCCGATTGATTTGAAGTAATGCTCCATTGTTCATGAATGGATCGGCGGACACCGCGGTCTCCTCCCCTTGGACGGCGAGGCGCGGCGTCACAAGCTGTGCGTGTGGCAGATCCCGATCATGCTTTTTTATTATTTTACCACGCTTTGATGGAAACGGCAATCTCTTTGCACGCTCCAAAGGTTTTCGGCGGTATCCATGCCGACCACGCTCCCGCGAACAAACTGCTTTAGATGCCGTTTTTGCTCGGAGCATTCAAAAAAACGTGCGCGAATGGCCTGCGAGCATGCTCTTTCGGATTGCGTCGAAATTAATTCTATTGTATACTGTAAAGATGGATAGATATTACCAAAGGAGCGTGAGCACTATGGCCTATACGGCTATCGAATCGATGCGCAAAATGAATGAGGCTCGCTTCGGCACGGATCTCGGGCCGAGTCAGCCCGCATTGACTCAACATGCCAATCCAAACGACCTGAAGTCCGCCGCGCTGCGGTTTCTGCACGAGCGCTGCGAAGGGCTCCTCTTTGACAGCGCCATTGCAGCCGAGGAGGCGAAAGACGGCGTCTGCCGGGGCAAAAGTCTCTCCGCCGGTCAGATCCCCTACAACATGCAGATGGACCTCAACCGACTTTGCCTCGAAAAATCGCTGGAAGCCTTTATCGATTCCGGCGTGGCCGAGGACGCTTACACGGTCTATTACTGCTATCTGGAGATGTTCCTGGGGCGCTACGGCAATTCCAAACGGATGGTCGAGCTGCTGTCCGAGTATGAGTCCAACGGCAGTTCCCTGCTGATGAAGCACCGGGATCACTATTCTCACTCTGTTTATGTCTTCGCGCTCGGCCTCGCCATCTACGAGACGAACGAGGCCTACCGCCGCAAGTTCAGAGCTTTCTATGAGCTCGAAGCGTCCGCAGACAACGAAGCCGCCAATCTGTTTCTTGAATTCTGGGGCCTCACGGCGCTCTTCCACGATATCGGTTACCCCTTTGAGCTGCCCTTTGAACAGGTTTTGTCCTACTTCGAAGTCGATCACCAGGAGCGCGGTAAAGGCAGCCTTTACCTGGCGTACCGCTCCGTGGAAGCGCTCACGGGGCTGGACGAGACGGCGCAGAGGCATTTTGAACGGCTGTACGGGAAGCGTTTTGAAACGACGAGCGCGCTGCTCGCCTTTGACATTGCGGAGAAGCTCGGTCCTGTCTATGACTTTACCGAGGACTATCTGCGTGACGTGCTCGACCGCAAGCCGACGGAGCCAAACCGCTTCGGCTACTTCATGGACCACGCCTTTTTCAGCGCCTCCCGCCTTTACAGGGAGCTGGCGGAGGAGCTCGGCGCGGAGAGCCTGACGAAATATCATGTCGACGCGCTTTCCGCGATCATCCTGCACAACAGCCTGTACAAGTTCTCGATCGCGTTCTACAAGGATCCCGCGCGGCGCAAGGCTCCCCTGCTCGCCGAGCTGCACCCGCTCGCCTGGATGCTGATGCTCTGCGACGAGCTGCAGTGCTGGGACCGCACGGCCTACGGCCGCAACTCGCGCACAGAGCTGCACCCCATGTCCGTCGACTTTGATTTCAGCGGCGGCGCTGTGAACGCAGTCTACTATTACGACGAGGAGGAAGCGGACAAGATCGCCGCCTTCAAAACGCTGTACAAGGCCTGGGAGGACGGCGGCGAGGTCGGAAAGCCGCCGCGCCTGAAGGCATACAGCGACATGGCCGAAAAGGAGCAGCGCTTCACGGCCGATATCGAAAAGATCGTGAACACGGACGACATCCCCCTGCATATCGTCCCGGATATGCGTCCGGCAGACCGCCGGAGCAAGCACATCTACCTCTCCGGCAGCAACTTCCTGCACTTATATGATTTTGCCGTAGCTCTCCACGGGCGGAATATGCCGCCGGAGACCTCGGCCGAGGCTCTTGAGTCGAAATTTGCCTCGCAGTCGCTAGAATATCAGCTCTCCGGCATCAACCGCGCCAAGAGCTTTAGCCGCTATCTGAACGCGCTGGGCTGCTTCTATACGGACAGGCCGGTGGATTTCGAGATGCTGCACGCCTTTACGCCGGAGCAGATGACCGTGGTCGCGCCGCTGGAGCATGAGCGCTGGGTACGGGAGCACCAGGCGATGGGCTGGACCTGCGGCTCGGCCTACGAGACGCTGCCCGTGGACAGCGATAACGAAAAACAGGCCCGGCGCGCGCTGCGAGAACAACTGCGCTGCCACAGGCTCGCCATGGACGGAGACCTGAGCTCCGAACAAATCCGCGAGCATTACTTCTCCCTCTCGGAAGAGGACCAGGACAAGGACTGGCGGCCTTTCAACAGCATGCTGAAGCTGCTGAAGAAATTCGACGGTCTGCGGATCTACAAGCTGTCATAAGAATGAAAAGAGCTGATCCATGATGAACTGGCGAAAAAAGGTTCCCCCCTATGAAGGCCCGGAGCCCTATGTCTATTTTGCTTTCAGCGAAGCGGATCGGAAAAAAGTGTGGAAGATCCTGCGGCCCCTGCTGGAGCGCGGCTGTCGGGTCTGGTACGCCTACGGTCCGGCCGGCGGCGCGGACAGGCTTCTTCACAACCAGGAGCGCGCGGCAAACGCCGCCCTCACGCTGGTCTATTTAAGCGACGACGCCTGCTCGGACAAGGACATGAAAGGCAGCATCCTGGTCAACCAGAAGTATGACCGGCCGATCCTCTGCCTCGATCCGGACGGGCTGGATCGGCGCCTCTCCATGGGCCTGCGGGAAGATGTGCCGCACATCCCCCTTTATCAGCTCCGCGGCAAGGGAGAGATCGAGAGCGACGTGATCCACGCCGAGGGCTTTTCCCAAGACGTTCTCGGCGCGCCGCCTCCGCATTTCGGAGGCGCCCTCCTGGCCAGGCTGAGCGCCTTATTCTGCGCGCTGGCTATCCTGATCTCCGCCGCCGCTTTCGTCGGAACCCGTTATTTTCACTGGTTCCGGCCGGAGCCGCAGGACGAGCTCACGTTCAGCGATCCCGTGATCCTCAGCTCGCTGCGCAGGGCGGCGAGGGGCGGATCGATCACGGAGGACCTGGCCGACTCGATCACCCTCCTGCAGCTCGACGGCATGCCGGAGAGCTGGGACGATCTGGCTCTCCTGCCGGCGCTGGAGCGGATCGAGCTGCCGCAGCAAGCGCTGCTGGAGGGCGGTGCGCTGCCGGAGGGCGATTACGTCATCGAGCTGAGCGGAGGTGACGGCGCATGAGCGGCTTCTTCAAGCCCTATGAGGGCGCCCGCCCTTTCCTTTTCATCAGCTACGCGCACCGTCAATCCGAGGCGGTCGTCTCCACGATCCGGATCCTGCATGAAAAACGCTTCCGCTTATGGTATGACGAGGGGATCCCGGCCGGCAGCGACTGGCCGGCCAACATCGCGCAGCATATGCAGGGCTGCGAGCGCGTCATCTTTTTCCTGTCGCAGCGCGCGATGGAATCGCCCAACTGCTACAGCGAGATGCGCACCGCCGTGCGCATGGGAAAGCCCATTCTCGTTATTCGTCTGGAAGACGCGCCGATCGAGGAGCGTTGGGAGGAGATCCTGAACGGAAGGACAATCCTGCCCCTTTTGGACACGCCGGCCGAGCGGGCCGATGCAATCCTGAAATCCGGTTTTGTGACCCGTCGGTTCCGCGGTACGATCCTGGAAGACATCTCCTGGCGCGGTCTCATTCTGGCCGCTTCCCTGCTTTTCTTCCTCGCCGCCGCCGGAGCGCTGGGCGCCCTGGCCAGCGGGCGCTGGGACCCGATCCCGCTGCCGGAAGCTACTGCCGAGTCTGAGCCAGCCGCCCCATCCACACCGGTTCCCGTGGTGGAGCTGGGCGCGGCCGAAAAATACTTCGCCATGAGCTTCCCGGACAAGCAGACGGAGCGCGCCGTCCGCCAGGCGCTCGATATCCGGGACGACGTGATCTACCGCTGGCAGATCGCGGAGATCACCGAGCTGCATTTCTGCGGCAATCTGGTGATGCGAGGGGACGCCTTCATCAGCTTCGACGCCGAGGGAGGCTGTCGGGTCAACGGCGCGCCGGTCATCATGGGCCAGGTCAGCGATCTGAGCCTTCTGGAAAGCGCCGTGCGCCTGGAAAAGCTCGATCTGATCTGCCAGCCGCTGAACGACCTGTCTTTCCTCAGCGGCCACCGCCTCCTGCGCGAGCTGAGCCTCGCGGGGAGCCCGGTGCGAGATCTGAGCGCGCTGCAGGATCTGCCGAGCCTGGAGACGCTGCATCTGGAGCATACGGGCGTCAGGGACCTCAGCCCCCTTGCGTCCCTGAGCAATCTGAAAACGGTGACGGTTAGCCGCGGCATGCTGCCGCTGAAATGGCCGGAGGAAGCCGGCTTCGCCGTCGTGTTGGTCATGGACTCTGATTGATATGGGAGAGTGTGTGAAATGAGCAGAAAAATCAAACTGTTATGCTCGGAAAAAGACCGGGAAGCGCTTCAGCCACTGCTGGAGCAGCTGCGCGCGAAGGGCCTGCACGTTCTGGAGGCGAAGGGCGCGCCGCAGAAGGACGACAATGTGCTCGCCGTGCTGACGGAGCATTTTTACGCCGACGAAGCGCTGACGCAGCGGCTGCTCGATCTGATCGGAGCCGAGGCGAAAAACGTGCTGCCGCTGCAGCTTGACGGCGCGCTGATCCCGGATGCGATCAAAAACGCGCTCTACGCGCGGAACATCATCCCCGCCGCCGGGCGCGACGACGCGCACACCGCCGAGCGCATCCTGAGCGCGTTCCCGCCGTCCCCGCCCGTGCTCCCGCGCGCGTTCATCGCGGGAGGCGCGCTGCTGCTGGCGCTCATCGTCGGCGCGCTGATCTGGCGCGGCGCGAAGGCCCGCGAGGCCGCGCCCGTCCTGTCGCAGACCGTGGAGTACGATTACGAGATCCCCGCGGGCTGGACCCAGGAAGACCTGGCCAAAATTGTGGACGTCATCATCGTCGGCGACACGGTGGAGATGTACAGTCAGGATCGGATCAGCCGGGAGACGATCGTGCCGCCCAACTCGGACGACTTTGCCTATCGCAATTGGGAAAACGACGCTCCCCGCTGGTACAGCAGAGAGGACGGGCATCCGTACAGCATGACCCGGTACGAGGATCTGCGTTTTCTGAGCCTGATGCCGAATCTCCGCTACCTCTATCTGGTCCAGGTAGAGGCTGAACAGCTCCCGGATCTGAGCGTTCTGGGTAATCTGGATCAACTGGAGCTGCAGGACTGCAGCATCCCGGATCTGGAATGGGTCGCCGGCTCCTGTCTCACAAGGCTGCACATCGAAAACTCCACAGGCTCCATCCGCGATTTCAGCCCCCTGACGCGCTGTGAAAAGCTCCAGGACCTCGTGATCAATCTGGGCGGCGCGCGGCAGGCTGAGTTTGCCGGCTTCGCCCCTCCCAATCTCAGGCAGCTGGCGCTCTATGGCGCCTATGATCTGCAGAGCGTCCCGGATCTCTCCGGGCTGAGATCCTGCGCGAAACTGAACGAATGCCATCTCTGCGACGTCAAGGGCCTCCGGGATCTGAGCTTCCTCTCCGGCCCGAGCCGCCTGGAGACCCTGGAGCTCCAAAATTTGGACGATTTGAAGGACATCTCCGTTTTTGACCGGCTGAATGATCTGCTCGTTCTCAGCATCCAGGGCTGCGACGCCATCGAGGATCTTTCCCACATCGGGAACTGCCGCATGCTGCAGACCCTTTCATACCGTTCTGAAAGCGGGCGCGGCCTCCGCGACGCCTCCTTCCTTGCCAAGCTGGACGAGCTGAACGACATCACGCTGGAAAACGTCGATCTGCCCGACGTGGACTTTCTGAAGAGCATCTGGACGCGCAACGACCGCATACAGCTCAGACTCAACGGCAGCATCGGGGATTATTCCGGGCTGGAGGCCGTCAAGAGCTTCGGCGTTCTCAGTCTGGATCCCGACGACGGCTGTCCGTTGGATCGGATCTCCCCCTATTTGCAGGGCAAGTCCGTCAACGACCTGATTCTGCGCAATTTCGGCGACGTCGATCTGTCCGCGCTGCCGACGATCAAAAGCTCGCTCACGATCATACGCTGCGGGATCACGGACCTCTCCACGATGCCGGAGGATTTCGGCGCGCTGCGCCTGACTATCGAAGAATGCAGGCAGCTTTCTTCCCTGGACGGGCTGCAGAACCAGAGCAAGATCGGCCAGGGCTTCGGCATGGTGGTGATCCGCCGCTGCCCGCGCCTGGCGGACTGGACGGCTACCGACGGTCTTTCCTTCGGCTCCTTCACCATCGACGGCGGCTTCACGCTTCCCTCCTTCGAGGGCTTCCACGCGGGCATCCTGCGCCTTGAAAGCGTGGCGGATGTGACTGACCTGAGCGTCCTGGACGCGATGGACAGCTCTCTGCCCATCTCCTTCGAGCTGGTCGGTCTGGACGAGCTGACGGACCTCAGCCCGCTCAGCCGCTTCCACGGGTCCAATCTCGTCGTTCCCCCGCAGCTGGCCGAACAGGCCGCGGATCTGGTCCGCAAAGGAAACTTCAGCAATTATCGGATCGAATTTCCCGAGGGCGGCTGGGAGAACGACAGCTCCGCGTTCGTTCTGTCGAGCCTCGACGAGCTGGAGACTCTGCCGGAGGCTCTGCTCCGCCACGTGAGCTCTCTGTGCCTCGCGGGCGATCAGCTCTTCGACCCGAACCGCTATGACGTCTGGTACGACTGGGGAAACACGGACAGCCACAACAGGCCCGCCCTGCTCCTCCACGATATGGAGACCGATGAGACGACCCCGATCAAAACCGGCACGCTCAAGGACCTGAGCCGGTTCTTCGCGCTGACCGGGCTGAAGGAGCTGCGGCTTTACGCCCAGCCGCTGACCAGTCTGGACGGCATCCAGGTCTTCTCTTCTCTGGAGTCGCTGGACGTCTGCTCCTGCTATCAGCTGAAGGACGCCTCTGCGGCCTTCGCAGTGCAGAGCCTGCGGAATCTGGATTTTGAGAACACCTCCCTGTCCTCGATCCAGGGCGTTCAAAACCTCAGCGAGCTGCGCTCCCTGGCAGTGGATAACACCGAAGTTTCCGATCTTTCCCCGCTCCGCGACTGCGATCTCTCCGCCGCTTATGAGGAAGGCGGGCTCCACCTCGAGGTGGGCGCGACGCGCATCGGCGACTTCTCTCCGCTCTCCTCCGTGCGCCGCTTCCGTTTTCTGAACATTAACGTCTACGAAAGCCGGGCGTGGCTGGACGCCGTCGCAGACTGCGAGATCGTCTCGATCTTCTGCCGTTTCGACAGCGACGAGGCGCTGGCCGCCTACGTTGAGCAGCATCCCGAGACGGAGGAGCTGCACATCGATCGCTTCGCGGATCTGACGGATCTGACGCCGATCCTGAAGCTCGAGCAGCTGCGCTACGTCGGCATCCCGTCCGAACTGGAGCAGGCGATCGCCAGCCTCGACGGCCAGGACATCCGTTTTACGCTCGATATCAATTGAACTGCCGATCTGTCATGGCCGAGGAGGGCTCTGCATGAAAAAGACGATCAAGCTTTTATTTGCGGACCGGGACCGGGACGCGCTGCAGCCGCTCCTGGAGCAGCTGCGCGCGAAGGGCCTGCGCGTCGTTGAGCTGACGGGCGGCGCGGGCAAAAACGAGGTCGTGCTCGCGGTGCTGTCGGAGGCCTTTTACGCCGACGGCGCGGCCGTGGACAGGCTCCTCGGTCTGATCGGAGCGGGCTCGGAAAACGTGCTGCCGCTGCAGCTCGACGGCGCGCCGATCCCCGATGCGCTGAAAAACGCGCTGTATGCGCGGAACATCATCCCCACGGCCGGGCGCGACGACGCGCATACCGCCGAGCGTATTTTGAGCGCGATCCCGCAGCGGAAAAGCCGCCTGCCCCTGCTGCTGACGGCCGGCGCAGTCGTCCTCGCCGCGCTCGCGGGTGTGCTGATCTGGCGCTCGGCGCAGAACAGAGAGGCCGCCCCGGTCATGGCGCAGGAGGAGATCAGCGTTCCGGTCTCCCTCGGTCTGACCGAGGAAGAGCTCGCTGAGATCACCCAAGTGACCATCGTGGGCGAATATTTCGGTTATGCCACGGATGAGATGCGCGCCAATGGGGAGAGCTCGGACACGGTCTACAGCGCATGGGACAGCGACGGCCCGCACTGGTACAGCAAGGTCGACGGCACGGAATACAGCATGACGCGCTATGACGACCTGCATTTTCTGGAGCTGATGCCGAATCTGCGGGAGCTCATCGTCGCGCTTGTCGACATTGACGCAGATCGGCTGCCCGATCTGAGCGGGGCCGCGGCGCTGCGCGACGTCTGGCTGAGCGACACGAGCATCGACACGCTCGCCTGGCTCTCCGGCTCCGGGATGACGAACTTTATGATCAACCGCACCAGGGTGACGGACTACGGGCCCCTGTCGGGCTGTGTGAACTTAAGGGAAGCCAGGATCGACCTGCACGGGCAGACAAAAGCGGATTTTTCCGCCTTTTCGCCGCCGAGGCTGGAGCTGCTGACTCTCGCCAACGGATATGAGCTGCGCGAGCTCGATCTGTCCGCGCTGCGTACCTGTTCCTCGCTGAAGGAAGTCAGCATTGATTTGACAGACCGCATCGAGGATCTCTCGTTCCTCAGCGGCGCGCCGCGTCTCACCAAGCTGACGCTGACCAATCTCAGCGATCTGCGGGACGTCTCGGCGCTGGGTACGATCCCGACGCTGGAATGGCTGATCGTCGAATCCTGCCCGGAACTATCTGATCTCTCCTGTCTGGAAAACTGCAAGGCGCTGCAGGCGATCAACTTTTTAAATCTGGATATGGTGACGGATCTCTCCTGTCTCGCCGATCTGCCGAATCTGACGAGCGTCGGCCTGCTGGGGATCCAGCTCCGGGATCTGAATTTTCTGAAGGGCTTGTCGGACAACGGGAGACCGCTGAAACTGAGCGTCAGCGCCGGGATCCGAGACGTCTCGGGCCTGGCCTGGGTGAAGGAGTATGAGTCGCTCATCCTCGAGTGCCGCGGTCATGACAGAGCCGACAGCTACGCCTATTATCAGCCCTGGCTGGAGGGCGCGGCCGCGCAGGACCTCTTGCTCAGCAACTGCCGGGACGAGGATCTGAGCGGCCTCCTCGACGTGACGGGCACGCTGAAGCTGCATAACTGCAGGATTCGGGATCTGAGCTCGCTGCCGAGCCTGCAGCTCAACGAGCTGCATCTGATCAACTGCCCTGTCCTGACGAGCCTGGACGGGCTCCGGGACCTGCCCGCCTATCGGATGACAAGCCATCTGAGTGTCGAGGTCGTCGGCTGCCCGCACCTGACGGACTGGAGCGCCGTCGAGGGCGCCAGCCTTGCGAATTTGGGGCTGCAGGGCGTCTACTCGCTCCCCGAATTTGAAAATGTCGGCTTCGGCTCGCTGCGGCTGGAGAGCATCGACGGTCTCGCGGACCTCAGCTGCCTGGACGATCTGCAGATCAGCCACAGCTACAACAGCATCGCGCTGGTCGGCCTTGACGAAGTCGAGGACCTTTCGCCGCTGCGCCGCCTGAAGATCACCCATCTCACGGTGCCGCCACAGCTGGCCGGGCAGGCGGAGGAGCTGGTCGCGGACGGGATCGCCGGCGACTATGAGGTCGTCTACCCGGACGGGGCCTGGCAGCCCGATAACGAGCCGATCGAGCTTCTGAGCCTCGACGAGCTCAATATGCTGTCGACGCCTCTGCTGCGCCGAGTGGAGAGCCTGTACATCGCCGGCGGCGAGGTCTACAACACGGAAGACGACATGCCGTTCGACGGTTGGGACAAGGATCTCCCCTGTCTGCTGCGCTATGACCGCGAGACGGACGCGGACATCCCCGTAGACGAGGGGCCTGTTACGGATATCAGTATCTTCTCCGAGCTTGCGGCGCTGCGCGAATTCACTCTCTGCTGCCAGCCGCTCCGGACCCTGGACGGTATCCAAAGCCTCGCGTCGCTGGAGAGCTTCCGGGCAGACTACTGCTCAAAGCTGCAAGACGTCTCTGCGCTTTTCACACTGCAGGGGCTGACGGATCTCAGCCTGCGGGCAACGGCCGTTGATTCACTGCAGGGCGTGCAGAACCTCTATGAGCTGCGGCATTTGGATATCTCCTATACCGACGTGACCGATCTAAGCGAGCTGATCGGGCTGCCGCGCCTTGAAACCGTCACGGTGAGCGCCGACATGACAAATGCCGTCGCAAGTCTGGACGGCATGGAATACAGCTTCGAGCTGAACATCGTTTGAAGCGAGGAATGGATATGCGTAAGACAGTCAAGCTCCTGTTTGCGGAACAGGACCGGGCCGCGCTGCAGCCGCTGCTTGACGAGCTTCGGAAAAAAGGCCTGCGCTGCGTCGCGCTGACCGGTGAGGCTCGCAAAAACGACGTCGTGCTCGCGGTGCTGTCGGAGGCCTTTTACGCCGATGGCGCGGCTGTGGACAAGCTGCTCGGCCTGATCGCCGCCGAGGCGGAGAACGTGCTGCCTCTGCAGCTCGACGGCGCGCCGATCCCCGATGCGCTGAAAAACGCCCTCTACGCCCGCAACATCATCCCCACGGCCGGGCGGGACGACGCGCATACCGCCGAGCGCATCCTCAGCGCGATCCCGCCGTCCCCGCCCGTTCTCCCGCGCGCGCTCATCGCGGGAGGCGCGCTGCTGCTGGCGCTCATCGTCGGCGCGCTGATCTGGCGTTCTGCCCAGAACAAAGCCGTCCCCTCCATGGCGTCAGATCTGCTCGAAGCGGCGGTCTCCTACGGCTTGACCGAGGAGGATCTTGCGAAGATTGAGGACGTGGTCATCGTCGGCGATCAGGTGGTCTTTCTCACCGGCGAGGAGCTGGACGCCGCGATCGACGACGTTCAGGCCGCGTATGGCCCCGACGACGAGCTGCCCTTTATCTATTTTGACGTGGACAACTACGCCGTTTTGGACGAAAACGACCGGGACGGCAACATCCACTGGTACGGCATGGACAGCGGGCGGGAGCTCGGCATGAGCTCTTACGACGACCTGCGCTTTATCGGTCTGATGCCAAACCTGCGTTATCTGTCGCTGGCGCTGGTCGACGTGCCGGCGGACAGGCTCCCCGACCTCAGCGGAGCGGACAAGCTCGAGGGCGTCGCGGTGCTGAGCTGCGGCGTCGACAGCCTGAGCTGGCTCTCCGGCTCATCCGTCAGAGACATGATGATCCGCTTTTCGCCGATCCGCGACTTCGGCGCGCTGACAGCCTGCGAGGATCTGCGTCTGCTGCACGTCGATATGCGCGGGACCGACGTCGAGGCGGACTTCTCCGCCTTCGCGCCGCCGGCGCTGAAAAACGCAGCTCTGTGGTTCGTCGACTTTTCTGCAGTGCAGGATCTGTCTTTTCTTTCGTCTATCCGCGGGCTGCAGAAACTGCAGCTTTTGGACCCGACCGGACTGCGGAGCCTTTCTGGTCTGGAGGGGCTGAGCCTGGAAGACCTTGAGATCGTCGACGGCTTTGATCTGGAGGATATCTCGGCGCTCTCCCGGTTGAAATGGCTGAAGTCCCTTTCTATCGACGACTGTCCTGATGTGAGAGATTACAGCCCCATCGGCGGCTGTACCGAGCTCGAGAACGTGATGATCTATGCCGGCTGGGACGTGCGTCTGCGCGACGCCTCTTTCCTCGGCGAACTGCCGAAGCTGAAGGATATCCGCCTGTACAGCGTGGATCTCCCCGATCTGGATTTCCTGCGCACGCTGGGACAGAGTCGGTCGTCTCTCGAACGCTTTGATTTTTCGGGTACCGTACACGACTTTTCCGGTCTGTCCGGAATCGAACGGTACGACATGCTTGGGATCGACCTCTACGGCGGCCGCCTTGACCGCGCGGTCGACGACCTGGCGGACATAAGCATTTCATACTTGTATTTACGTCGCATCAGCGGTCTGGATCTATCGGTGCTGCCGACCGTCAAAGACCGCCTGTTTGTGAACGACTGCGATATCCGCGACCTCTCCTCCATCCCGGATGCCTGGCCGACCTGGCGCATCCAGCTCTATGACTGCGCAAACCTGCGCTCACTGGACGGGCTGCAGCGGCTTTCCGGTTTCCAATGGGTCGGACGCGGGGTCCTGGAGGTCACTCACTGCACGAATCTGTCAGACTGGAGCGCGCTGGATGGCCTCAAGCTCGACACGCTGTCGGTCAGCAGCTGCTTTGCGCTGCCGTCCTTTCAAAAGCTGAGTATGAATACTCTGCATTTGGAAAACATCTCTGATCTGACCGACCTGAGCTTCCTTGACGAGATGGAACCTCTCCAGTTCTGGCGCGTGGAGCTTGGCGGGCTGGATGGGCTGAACAATCTGGAAGCGCTGCGGCGTTTTCACGGAGACACGCTCATCGTGCCGCCGCAGGTAGAGGAACAGGCACAGGATCTGGTCAGCTCCGGTCTTTTCTTCAATTATCATGTGGCATACCCGCGCGGCGGCTGGAATCTGAACGACGACGAGATATCCCTGCAGAGTCTCGAAGAGCTGCAGACGCTGCCTGACGCGATGCTGCGGCACGTACGCAGCGTCTGCGTTGTGGGCGATCAGCTCGTGGACCGTGAGAGCTTCGCGTCGTTCGAAACGGGCGAACGGAAGCTGCCCGGCACAGGCGTGATCAAAGAAGCGGGTGTCTTTTCCAGGCTGAGCGGGCTGCGGGAGCTATCGCTTATGGCACAGCCTCTGGCCGATCTCAACGGCGTCCAGGGCCTCGGCTCGCTGGAAGTTTTCCGGGCAGAATCCTGCCGAACGCTTCGCGATGCGTCGGCGCTCTTCACACTGCAGGAGCTGACGGAGATCAGCCTGCGCTCGACGGCCGTCGATTCGCTGCAGGGCATCCAAAACCTCTACGAGCTGCGCAGTCTGGATGTTTCCGATACCAATGTGACCGACCTCAGCGAGCTGATCACACTGGAAAAGCTCGAATCCGTCACGGTGAGCGCCGATATGACAAAAGCCATTGCAAGCCTGGATGGGCAAAGCTATTCCTTCAGACTGGAGATCATCGGATCATGACAAACGACAAGTACATTCCTATCGTCGTGGGCGTGACCGGCCACAGGACGATCCGCGAACAGGATCGAAGTGCTCTGTATGCGGCTGTCAAACACGAACTGAAGAAGCTGCAGGAGCTCTGCCCGCACTCCCCTCTCGTTTTGCTCTGCTCCCTGGCGGAAGGCGGCGATCTGCTCTGCGCCGACGCCGCGGAAGACCTGGGTATCGCATTGATCGCCGCTCTTCCAACGGAACGAGAGGTCTTTGTGCGCGATCTGAGTCCGGCCGCTCTCGAGCGCTTTGAGCACCATTGCGCCCGCGCGGAGGACCTTTTCGTCATACCGCCCACCGAGGCTTTGCCGGAAAACGGTCCGACCCGCGCCTATCTGTTTCGACAGGCCGGGATCTATATTTCCGCGCACAGCCACGTTCTGTTGGCGCTCTGGGACGGAGGCGAAGGGACGCAGGCCGCCTGCGGCACAGCGGAGGCTGTGGATTTTGCTTTGAACGGGAGCTATCGTCCCGTCCGCGGGACGCCGCTCCGCTCCGGCGGCAACGAGGCCGTGATCCACGTTTTCACGCCCCGGGGCGAGCATTGTGAAGAGGCGGCGGGCACTGTCCATGTTTATGGCAGAAGCGAGGCCATCCGGGATATCCTGCAGAAGACCGACGATTACAACCGTCTGGCCGGGACCGTCGAGGTGACCGACGTCTCTCGTCTCCCGGAGAGCGCGCCGGACGATCCTGTCCTGCTGAGGACGGAACGGATCAGTCTGATCGCCGGAAAGCTCAGCGGCCTTTACGCCGGAAAATTCCGCCGCGCGCTGGCGCTGATCGCGGCGGCCAGCGCCGTGCTGACCTTTGCCTTTTTGATGTACGATGAGGCGCATCTCGTCTGGATGATCTTCATCTGCGGGATCATGCTGCTCACTGCCTGGCAGGTGCAGCGCTACGCTTCCCGCTCAGACTGTCACCGGCGGTACATCGAATTCCGCGCGCTAGCCGAGTGTCTGCGGGTACAAACCTATCTGCGCTACGCAGGCGCCGAGCTGTGCACCTCGGAACTGCTCTCCTGGTCGCAGCAAACGGAGACCGCCTGGATCCTGGACGCGCTCTGCGCGCTTGAGGTCGGCTGTCCTCCAAAGGCCGAGCACGACATCCGGGAATGCTGGGTGGAGGAACAGCGGCGCTATCATCACGCGGCTAAGAAACGCTCGCGCAGATCGCTGGGCGTCAGCGAGCGGGTCGTGCGCTTCGCGCTGATCCTGAGCGTGGCGCTGTATCTCGCCGCGCTGCTGTTTGAACTGCTGTTCGGGCGTCTGCTCTTTCCGCCGATCTCTTCCCTGGCGAACGCCGATCTCTGTCGAACGATCCTGAAGATCCTGCTGGGGACCATCTCCGCCGTCACGCTCTTCACCGCAAACTACTACGGGCGTCTGTCGCTCCCCCGCACGCTTTCCGATCATCAGAAGATGGAACGCTTTTACACGAAGATGTCCCGGCAGCTTCTTGAACGCTCGCAGACACCGGAGCTGCTCAGCGTGCTGGCGCGCGAGGAGCTGATCGAAAATGCCAACTGGTGCTCTTATCAGCGGGACAACGCGCCGAACTTCAATCTATAAGCTGGCGGACAGCAAAAAACAGAGCCGGGTAAAACCCGGCTCTGTTTTCATTTGACGCGGTTTTCTTTTACGCTTTGGGGCCTGCGGCCTTGATCGCCTCCGGCAGCTCCGGCTCCTTTTCCTCCATGTTGGCGACAAATTCCCGCGCGAGCTTCTTTGCGCTCGCCTCATAAGCGGCCTTGTCTTTCCACAGGTTCCTCGGATCGAGGATCTCGTCGGGGACGTTCGGGCAGCTCTTCGGGATGTCCACGCCGAAAATCGGGTCGCGCTCGTATTCCACATCGTTGAGTTCGCCGGAGATGGCGGCCTCGACCATGGCGCGCGTGTAGCGCAGCTTCATGCGCGGCACGTCGCCCGCATGCCCGCCGCACCAGCCGGTGTTGACCAGGAAGACCTGTGCGCCGGTCTCCTCCAGCTTGCGGACAAACATTTCCGCATACAGAGAGGGACGCATCGGGAAGAAGGGCTCGCCGAACATGGACGAGAAGGTCGTGACGGGCTCCGTGATGCCGCGCTCGGTGCCGGCAAGCTTGCTGGTATAGCCGGACACATAGTAGTACGCCGCGGCGTTCCGGTTGAGCCGCGAGATCGGAGGCAGCACGCCGAACGCGTCCGCCGTGAGAAAGACGACCGTGCTGGGGTTGCCGCCGACGCCGGGGATAACGGCGTTGTCGATGAATTCGATCGGGTAGCCCGCGCGGGTGTTCTCCGTCAGGCTGCCGTCCTCATAGTGGGGATGATCCTGATCGTCGATGACCACGTTTTCCAGCATGGCGCCAAAGCGGATCGCGTCATAGATCTCGGGCTCGCTCTCACGCTTGAGGTCGATGCACTTGGCGTAGCAGCCGCCCTCCATGTTGAAAACGCCGTCCTTCGTCCAGCCGTGCTCGTCGTCGCCGATCAGCGAACGCGCGGGATCGGCCGAAAGCGTGGTCTTGCCCGTGCCGGAAAGGCCCAGGAAAACGGCGGTGCTGCCGTCCTTGCCCATGTTGGCCGAGCAGTGCAGCGGCAGGATGCCCATTTTGGGCAGGATGTAGTTCATCACGGTGAAGACGGACTTCTTCATCTCGCCGCTGTACTGGTTTCCGGCGATCAGCACCTCGCGCGCCTCCAGATCAAGCAGGATCGCACATTCGCTGTGTACGCCGTCGATCTCCGGGACACACTGGAAACCGGGCGCGCAGATCATCGTGTAATCCGGCGTAAAGTCCTTCAGCTGCTCCTCCGTCGGGCGGATCAGGAGCTGGTGCATGAACAGGTTCTGGCTGGCAAACTCGTTGACGATCCGGAAACGCTGGGTCACGCTGGGGTCCGCGCCGGCAAAGCCGTCGAAGACAAAGAGCTCGCGGTTCTGCAGGTAGGCGAGCATCTTCGCGCGGATCGCGTCGAATCTGTCTTTGGAAATGGGAACATTGATCTTGCCCCAGTGGATCTCGTCATGTACGGCCGGGGTATCGACGATGAATTTATCCTTGGGGCTGCGCCCGGTATACTTGCCGGTGATGATGGCGAGCGCGCCGGTGTCGGTCAGCTTGCCCTCCCCGCGCGCCAGCGCTTTTTCCACCAGTTCAGGGACAGGCAGATTGCGGTAAACATGGCCATTGCCTGCAATGCCGAGATCGATCGCTGATAACATTTCCATTCTGCAGTCTCCAATCATTTTTTTAACGCCGGGAAGGACCGTTCAAGCGGCGTGGCTGTTTGATCCGTCCCTCAGCGTTTTATTCGTAAAACTCGCGGATATATGCCTCGACGTCGGAGCGCTGCCCTTTGAACACGCCCGGCGTCTCCATCTTCAGCGACACACAGGCCGTCGCATAGAGAAGCGATGCGGCCATGTCGTGGCCCGTGATGCGCATGGCGAGATAGGAGCCGAAGGTCGTATCTCCCCGGCCGGTACGTCCGGAGAGATTGCGCGCCTTGATCGGGCAGGTAAAAACATCCTTTCCGTCGCAGACGAGGATCTCCGCGTTGTGCGAGACCATGACTTCCTTCGCGCCCCAGGCGCAGAGCCGGCGCGCCGCCGCCTCGCGGTCGGTCAGCCCGGTGAGCATTTCGGCCTCCGCCGCATCGGTCTTGAAAAAGTCCATATACGGGAGAAAGCGCAGCTTATCCTCCCAATCGCGCAGCATCAGCTTGCCATCAACATTATGGCGCAGAAAGCCCTGGGCGTCGCCCGAAAGGAGCGCGCGGCGATGCAGCGCCTCCAGAAGCTCATCCGGAAAATCTCCATAGAGGAGGCCTGCCAAATGGCAGAGGCGATACTCCACGTCCGGCAGTTCGCCCGGCAGGATCGGATCGGACTGCGCCGGACAAGAGGAATTTCTTCTCTCCCTGTCAGCCGTAAAATACTCATTGCGCATCAGCGTCGTCTTCGCGGAGGGCAGCAGCGCCTTGCACTCATCCGGCAGATCGAAGGCCTCCATGATGTCGGCATCCTCTGGAGCGATCTTGACCGCCGCGAACACTCTGGCTCCCGCGGCGCATGCGGCAGGCGTGCAAAAGGTGACGGCACCGCCGACGCAGCGATCGACCGCGCCGGTATAGTCGATGTTGACGTCCCTCGTAGCGGGACCTAGGATCATTATATCATAGCTTTCCATTATTGTCCATCTCCCGTGTGACGCCCGCCCCAAAGAATGAGGCGGGCGTTATTCTTATGCCCGGTAAGATGTACCGGTGCCGAGCGTCATCGCGTCGTAGGCGCGTTTGACCTTGGCGTAGTTGCCGTCGCGGTCGAGCGCGACGCCGCGTCCCACGCCGTCGACGACCACGCCGCGGCCGATCGCCGCAAGCTTCGCGTCGAGCGCGCGGAGCATCGCCGGCGCGCTGCCGGGCTCGGTGCTGCGGCCGTCGAAGATGATGTGCAGGTAGACCTTCTCAACGCCCTCGGCCATTTCGGTGAGCATGAGCGGGTAGTCGATGCAGCCGTGGCTGGACTTCTCCGTCAGATAGGCCAGCAGGTGCAGCGCAGTCCCCTCTTCCTTCGCCGCGTTGATCGCGTGAAGGAACACAGGGTTGCTTTTAAAGGAACCGTCCTTGATGGCGGCGTCCATGCGTATGTCGTCCTGCGCCACGATCCGGCCCGCGCCGAGATTGTTGTGTCCGGCCTCGGAGTTGCCGGCCTTGCCGGACTGCAGACCGACGTCCTCGCCGGAAGCGCGCAGCTTGCTGCTCGGATAGTGCGCGAGCATCGCGTCCCATGCGGGCGTGTCCGCCAGATAGATCGCGTCGCCCTCGTCGTGCGTGCCGAAACCCCAGCCGTCAAGGATGATGAGCATCATCTTGTCGTTGTGGAAGTCCGGCGTTTCGATGAGGCTTCTGCCGGTCATTTCAACGGGCTGCTCGACGCCGAGAACGCTCAGGACCGTCGGTGCGACGTCGCCCAAACGGCCGTCGCGCAGTGTGAGCGGACGCCCCTTCGGGTCGAGAATGATGAAGGGCACGAGATTTGTCGTGTGCGCGCCGTGGGGTTTGCCCTCCTTGGTGTAGAGCGCCTCGATGTTGCCGTGGTCGGCGGTGACCGCCACGACATAGCCCTTCTCCTTCGCGTAGTGCGCGACCCGGTCGACGTATTTGCTGATGGCCGCCGCGGCGAGGAGCTTCGCGTCCTTGTTGGCTGTGTGGCCGATCACGTCGCCGTTGGCAAAATTCGTGACGATGAAGTCATAGCCCTCGTCGACCGCCTCCTCGACCTTCTCCGCGACCGTCGGCAGGCTCAGCTCGGGCTTTTGGTCGAAGGGGATGCCCTTGGGCGAGGGCACGCAATAGTCCGTCTCGCCCGGGAAGGGCTGGTTGTAGCCGCCGTTGAAGAAGAAGGTCACGTGCGCGAACTTCTCGGACTCCGAGCAGTGGAACTGCCGCAGCCCGGCTTCGCTCAGCACCTGGGCGAGCGGCATCTTCACGCGCTCCGGCGCGAAAGCGATGGGCAGGTTTTTGAACTTCTCGTGGTACATCGTCATGATGACGAATTCGAGGTCTTTCATATAGTCCCGTTCGAAATGCGGGAAAGCGGGGTCGGTAAAGGCCTCGGTCAGCTCGATCTCGCGCTCGCCGCGGCGGCAGCAGAACACGACGTGGTCGCCGTCCCGGATCTTGCCGACCGGCGCGCCGGCGTCGTCCACGAGCACCATCGGCTCAAGCGAATAATCCGTCTCGCCGCGGCCGTAGGCAGCCTCGACCGCACGGGCGAGCGCCTCGCCGCCATGGAATGTCTTTTCGTCCATATCTGAAACGCTCCTTTTCTTATTTCAACGGGGGAAACAGGTCAAGCAACTGTGAAAAATGGCTGATAAACACATCGGGTTTGTTTTCTTCCGTGACCTCCTGCGGCTTCTTGCCGGGGTACTGCACGCCGACCGTCATGCCGAGACCGGCGGCCTTCGCGCCGACGATGTCGCGGTTGAGGTTGTCGCCCACATAGCAGGTGCGCGCAGGATCGGAGCCGGTCTCCGAGAGCGCGTAGTAGTAGATGGCAGGATGCGGCTTGCGGATGAGGCAGACCGAGGACTGCTGCACGCTCTTGAAATAGGGGCGCAGACCGTCGCGGTCGAGCCACTCGTCCACTTCCTCCGTGCCGACGAGGTCGCTCACGATGGCAAGCGTGTAGCCTCGCCGGTAAAGCTCTTTGACGGTCTCGGCGCCGCCGTCGGTGACGACGCGCTCACCCTTGGTCTTGCGGTAGGCGTAGGTCATCTCGTCGGCTGCGGCCTCCACGCGCTCGCGCGGGAAGTCATAGGCCAGCCAGCGCGTCCACAGCACCTTGACCGGCGCTTCACAGTAGAAGCGCAGCGCCCATTCGCGGTACTTGTCATAGCGCGGCTCGATCACGTCCCGGTAGAACGCGACGGGGTCCGTCTCCACGCCGAGCAGGTCCGCGATCCGCTTCTTGGCCTCATACTGATAAGCCTCGTCCTTGCGGATGACGCGGAAGGTATCGCCGAGATCAATGAAAATGGTGTCGATGTTTCTGTCCATATCGCACCTCACTGCAGGATCGGAAGATCCAGAATATCCAGGAACCGGTGGACGATGTAGTCCGGGCGGTTGGCGTCCGTGATGGTCTTTTTGGCGAGCTTCGCCGGACTGATAAACAGGATGTTCGCGCCGATCCCGGCAGCCTTCGCGCCCGTGATATCGCGATCGAGATTGTCCGCGACAGAGGCGCACTCCTCCGGCTTCAAGCCGAGCTTCTCGCAGCCCATCCAGTACATCCGGGGGTCCGGCTTGCGGATACCGCAGATCGGAGAGAGGATCACTGCGTCGAAATACTTGTCCAGCCCGTCGGCCTTCAGCCACTCCGGGATCTCGTACTCGCCGATCAGGTTCGAGATGATGCCGAGCTTACAGCCGCGCGCATGCAGCGCGTCGATGACCTCACGCCCGCCCTCGACCACATGGCGCAGACCCTTGGCCTGCCGGTACTGGAAGGTCAGCTCGTGGCAGACGGCGCGCAGCGCCTCCTCGTCCATGTCCGGCAGCAGCCACTTGTGCCAGAGGTCAAAATCGCTGCACTCCCGGTTTTCTGTCAGCGCCCAGTCGCGGTACGGGGCGTAACGAGCCTCCACCATGTCGTAGAAGGCCTCGACGTCCGCTGCGCCGACGAGCTCCGCCATGCGGCGCCTGGCCCCGGCCATGTACTCGGGGATCTCCTCGGCAATGCGCAGCGTGCCGCCGAGGTCAAAAAACACACCCTTGATCTTCGCCATGGCCGTGCCCTCAGGAAAGCGGCGGGAACAGGTCCAGCAGCTCCGGGATGGACTTGATCGTGTAGTCCGGCAGCACCGTGGGGGCCTTGCCCTCGCGGTCGGCGGTGCCGGCGTCCTCAAAGAGCACCATCGCGCCGAACGCGGCGGCCTTCGCGCCCTCGACGTCGCGCACGGGGTTATCGCCGACGTAGGCGCAGTTGACCGGGTCGGAGCCGATGCAGCGGGCGGCCAGCAGGTAGATCGACGGATCGGGCTTGCGCAGGCGCACCTTGGACGAGAGGATAACCGTCTTGAAGCAGTCGGCCACGCCGTCGCGGCACATCCAGTCGGGGATCTCGGTCTCGGTGATGGTGTTGGCGATGATACCAAGCTTGTAGCCGCGGCGCTGCAGCTCGCGCAGCGTTTCAAGCGTGCCCTCGTGCACAACGCGGCGGCCGTCGTGGTCGCGCCAAAGGCGCGTCAGTCTCGCAGCGTTCGGGGCGACGCGCTCGGCCGGGTAGTCCGGCAGCAGGTACTGCAGCCAGAGCTCCATCTCCGACACGTCCAGCAGCTCGGTCTTGGCCCACTTGCGGTAGGCCTTCCAGTTTTTTTCGAGCTTGGCGAAGAACGCGTCGTGCTCCTCCGTCGCGCCGACGAGCTCCATCAGTTCCTTCTCGGCCGCGGCGGCGAATTCAGCATCCTCCACCACATAGCGCAGCGTCGCGCCGACGTCAAAAAAGATCGCATTGATGTTGTCAGCCATGGATGTCTCCTCCTGTCTGTATGCTCAATTTTTGTTCACTTCACGGATGATCGCGGGGATCTCATCAAGTTCATGGATCAGGTAATCCGGCTCATATCCCGCATTTTCAAGACCTGCGTCGCGATGGGCGGTACCGGGGAAGCTGATGCGGATCATCAGCGCCCAGCCGGCGTTCCTCGTGCCGCGCACGTCGCGCGAGATCGTGTCGCCGACATAGGCCAGCTCCTCCGGCTTCAGGCCAAGGGTCTCCTCGGCGATGCGGAAAATGTCGGGCGAAGGCTTGCGGATGCCGGTCTCGGCCGAGGTGATCACGCAGTCCATGTCCCGCAGGATGTCGTACTCGGCCAGGAAATGCGGCACGACCGAGCGGGAGATGATGTTGCTGATGACCCCGAGGCGAAGACCCATGCCTCGCAGCTCCGTCATCGTCTCCTTCAGATGCGGACGGCGCATGACGCAGGGGCGCTCGTAGTCGTACAGGAAGCTCAGCTCCTCCGCGATCGGCTCGAGCCTGTCGCGCCCGATGTGGTATTCACGCAGATAGTAGTCGTTCCAGATCTGCGCGCTCGGCAGCTCCCGCAGCGTTTCCTCGGACTCGTGCTTGTAGAGCTCGCTGTTGACGGGGAGGACGCGTGCGAGCTCCTCCGGCGTCGCCGGCAGGACGATCCCGTAATCGGAAAGCCGGTCCAGGATCCTTTTGGCAAACCACAGGTCCCGCCCCTCCGGGAGAGTGTTGGTGTGTAGCGTCCCGCCCAAATCGAACAGCACCGCTTTGATCATCGCACACGCCTCCTCCTGTTTTTTCAAACGTTTCCGTTTTTTCAAATATAGTTTACTGCTTCTCCCCTGCCCCGTCAAGGAATTTTTTTGATACAAAACAAGCAGTTTATCACCTTGTTTGGTCTGTTTGAAAATAATTTCACTCTTTTTGATGTTTTCCCGAAATCATTTCGGCAGTTTTTCGGAAAAGATCGCATTTCTATCCAGATCAGGCCTTTTGCCCCTTGTCTGTTAGCGTGTATGACGGAATAAAAACGCCGTTTCCCCTTTGCTCTTGTCATTTTCGCCAAAGTTTTGCTTGCATTTTTGGCGCTTATCGTTTACACTATTTTCGGAAATAATAACGCAAATTTTCGTCGGGAGGTCCAAAAATGAAAAATGTGACGATCAAAGACGTGGCCAGGGCCGCCGGCGTCTCCTATTCCACGGTCTCCCGCGCGCTGACGGGCAGCCCCGAAATCAGCGAGGATACGCGCGCGCGCATCCTGCAGATCTGCAAGGAGATGAACTACACGACGAACACCGTCGCGCGCGCGATGGTCATGAAGAGCACGAAGCTGCTCGGTGTGATCCTCACCAGTGTGAACAACCCCTTCATGTCGGAGCTGGCCTACCATATCGACCGTCAGGCGCGCTCGCGCGGCTACAATATCATTCTCTGCAACTCCTCGCGCGACGTGGAGCAGGAACGCGATCTGTTCGAGCTGATGATCGGCCGCCAGGTGGACGGCATATTGTTCTTCCCCTCCGGCGCCGAGAGCTATGAACTGGTCAAGCCCTACCTGAGCCGTATCCCGACAATCTTTATCGGTGAAAACCTCCGGGAGGCGCCGGAGAGCTACGTCTCGGTCGACAACTACCGCGGCGCACAGATCGGCGTAGAGTATCTCTATCGACTGGGCCATCGCAGCATCCTGTATTTTGGGCGGCGGCGCGGCAGCACGACGCATCAACTGCGAGCGGAGGGCTATGCCGCAGCCTGTGAGCGCCTCGGATTGCGCCAGCAGTATTGCATCAACACTTTTTCCGCTTCCTCTATCAAATACGGCTACCAGCTTGCCAAGCAGCTTTTCTCACAGGAACGCCGCTACACGGCGATTTTCGCCGCCACGGATACCAACGCTCTCGGCGTTATGCAGGCGGCCGAGGAGATCGGCCTGCGCATCCCGAAGGACCTCTCCCTGCTCGGCTTCGACAACATCCGCGACAGCGGTCTGCCGCGCATCGAACTGACGACCATCGAGCAGCCGAAGAAGATGCTCGCATCCGTTGCGGTCGACACGCTGATCGACAAGATTCAGGATGAACAGACCGGCTATTCGCATCGGATACTCACGCCCGCTCTGATCGAGCGTTCATCCTGTGCGCCGGTCTGAGTAAAAAACAGACGCAGGGGAGATGAGCGATTTTGTTCATCTCCCCTGCTTTTTTATTCTTTTCAGGCGTTCTCCCGGCGGAGCATGTCTCGCACCAAGGGGAGCACCTCGTAGATGTCTTCGATCAAACAGTCCGGCCTGTACTCAGTCTGCAGGCCGTTGTCTTTTTCCTTTGTCAGCTTTGAGCCGATCTGGATGGCGCGGGCAAAGCCCGCCTTCTTGGAGCCGATGATATCGCGCGAGACGGTGTCGCCGACGTAGACGCACTCATCCGGGCTCACGCGCAGCTGCCGCGTCGAGACGAAGAAGATGTCCGCAAGCGGCTTGCGCATCCCCGTCACGGACGAGAGCGTGACGTCCGAGAAGAAATCACGGATGCCGTACTCCTCAAGGCTGTCAAAGACCTGATATATGGCAGCCGTGTTGCTGATGACGCCGAGCTTGAGGCCCAGGACTTTCAGCCCCTGCAGCATCTCCGCGACACGGGGGCGCAGGGCGCGGTGATAATGCGTCAGTTCCCACATGTGAGCGATCGGCTCGCACAGCGGCTCCAGGATCTCACGGGGGAAATGAAAGTCCTCCAGCACATAGTCACACCAGATCGGGATGGGCTTGAGCTCTTCCCCGGTCCTGTCGCGGTAAGCGCCGTAGCGCTTCCAGCCCTCATCGGCGCGGCGCTTGAGCTCCTCCTTCCCGACCTGAGGGTCGAGACCGCCGACGCGGAGCATGGCGTCGAGCCTGTCAATCGCGGCGAGCTCCGAGGCCTCGTCAACATAAACGTCCTCGAGCGTACCGCCCATATCAAACATTACTGCCTTGATCATATCGCAACCTCCGCGCCCTGTCGATTATCGACGGTGAACATACTTTTTCCACTCGGGCTCCTCAGCGACGGGCGCCTTCGGGTGATGATCTCTCTTGCAGAAGAAGAAAAACAGGACTGTGCCGAGCACGACCGGCAGGATCGCAAACCACAGCGCGAAGAGCATGAACTCACGCATGGTACCGGCGTCGCGCAGGAAAAAGGCCATATAGATGATGGCCGCGAGCACATAGACGCAGAGCCAGAGATAGGTTCCAAACATCAGCCGTTTATCCGAAAACACGCGATGCAGGAGCGCGGCGACGGCCAAAACGGCAACGCTGACGCTGAGGGAGCCGAGAAGGTTCCCCCAAAAGGTCGGCCAGGAGGCCGTCAGCGGCGCGAGCAGATCGATGACGAAGCGAAAGGCGAGGATGTACAGCGCGATGAACACGATGCTCAGGCAGAAGGTGTAGACGAGGAAGCCGCTCTTGGGCTTGCCGTTCTCGGTGAAGAGGAAGGTGCTCCAGAAGCGCTTGCTGCGCTCGTCCCTCTTCTTCTGCCGCTCCCGCCGGGCTTTTTCCTGCTCGCGGGCTCTTTCCTGTCTGAAAAGTTCGTCCTGTTCGCTCATACTTCACAATGGGATGCTCCGCGGGGCGGAGAGCTCCGCCCCGCGGAAAAGGTCAGGATCAGCCGATGTTCGGGTTCTGGTCGAGCCAGTAGATCCACATGTCCTGCGCATCCAGGAACACGTTGTAGATCGCGGCCAGATCGGGCTCGGCAGCGTTCAGTTCGGCCAGGGTCATGTCGTTCTTCTTGTCCTTCACGTCGTCGCGGACAGGCCAGTTGCCTTCCTTGGCGAAGGGCTTGAAGCCGCCGCTCTCGCCGTCGGCGCCGCCGGTGACGAAGCGGATGAACAGGCGGGCGCCCGCCGGGTGCTTGCAGTTGTTGACGACGTACATATACTCAAGGTTCTGCAGGCCGTTGTAGGGATTGAGCACGATCCAGGCGATGTTGTAGCCGGAGTCGTCGCGGTTGGTGATCTTGCCGGCAGAGGCCAGAGCCAGGGCGGGATCGTCGGCCGTGGAGTTGTGGACGGCCTTGACGAGCTCGTCGCCGTCGCCGATGAAGGTGATCTTCATCTGGCTGAAGCGCCACAGATACTCAACGCCGGCGTTGTTCGCGGGAACCTCGAAGTTGAAGGCGCTGGCGTCATAGGTGTACTCCAGGTCCTTGCCGTAGACTTCCTTGTAGTTGGCCGCCATCTGGTCGGCGTTCACGATGAAGCTGGCAAAGATGGACAGATAGGCGGTCTCAGAGCCGATCTCCTTGGTGAAGATGCGGTACTTCTGGCTGCCGTCCTCGTTCTTCTCGATGATCTGCCACCAGCTGTCGATGGGCTGGCCTTCGGGGAAGGCTTCGGTGTTGTAGTACCAGAAGGACTGGGAGGCGTACAGCGGGTAGCCGTAGCGCAGCAGGCCCTCGTCGATGTGGGCGCAGATGTCCTCGGGGTAGAAGGCGCTGATGATGCCGTCCTCGTAGTCGCCGAAGAAGACGTCGCCGTTGACGTCCTTCACCTGCAGCACGTCACCCATGACGTTGCCGGCGTTGGCCTCGAGACGGCACTTTTCGAGAACTTCGTCGTTGTCAAGGTCCATGATGTCGACCTTGAGGCCGGGGAAGGCTTCCTCGAAGGTCTCCTGGACCTTCTTCATCTTGGAGGAGGTGGCGTAGATGCTGATGGCGCTGCCGTCCTTGACCTCTTCCAGCGCCTGCTGGTAGAGCTCGTCGTCGGACATCTTGCTCCAGTCGTCATAGATGGGGCCGTAGAAAGCGGACTCCTCGACGGCGGGGGCGTCGGCGACCGGGGTGTCGTCGGCCTTGGGGGCGTCGGCGGCCGGGGTGTCGTCGGCCTTGGGGGCGTCATCCGCCGCAGGCTGCGCGGGCTGGCCGCCGCAGGCGGCGAGGCCGAGGACCATGCACAGGGCGAGCAGCAGGGCAAGGATCTTGCTGAGTTTCATTTCATTTTCTCCTTTCGTCCTTTTGGGTTCCTGTCGGTTATCATTACGCGGTTCTCCGCGTCAGATACTTAACGGGCACGCTTGATGAGGCGCGTGGTCTGGGCGTTGTAGACGTTGATCTTCTCCGGGGCAACGCTGACGAACACGGTCTGATCCAGCTCGTAGTGGGCCAAGCCGATCTGCTTGGAGAGGAAATCGCTCTTGCCGGCGCGGAGCGAGACCAGCGTCTCGGAGCCGGCGGGCTGGTTGGCATAGACCTGCACGGGGATGCGGTCCTCGCCCGGCTCCTCGAAGATCTGGATCTGCTCGGGGCGGATGGCGATGACGCAGTCGAATTCGCCCTGCGGCACCTCCTCGTCGGTCATGTCGGCCTTGTCGAAGACGTAGCTCTCCAGCTCGCTCCTGACGCGGAGCTTGCCGTCTTCATAGACGGCCTTGCCCTCGAGGAAGTTGATGCGCGGGTTGCCGATGAAGTCCGCCGCCTGCAGGTCGATGGGGTTCATGTACAGCTCCATGGGAGGCGCGACCTGGCTGAGCTCGCCGGCCTTGAACAGCGCGATCTTGGTGGACATGGTCAGCGCCTCGACCTGGTCGTGCGTGACGTAGATGATGGTGGTGCCGAGCTCCTTGTGGATGCGCTGCAGCTCGGAGCGCATGTCCACGCGCAGCCGCGCGTCGAGGTTCGACAGCGGCTCGTCGAGCAGCAGGAGCTTCGGGTTGGAGGCCACGGCGCGGGCGATGGCGACGCGCTGCTGCTGGCCGC
>JAFRLZ010000070.1 GCA_017430985.1 Oscillospiraceae bacterium | reverse complement strand
GGTGGCCGAGCGAAGCGAGGTCGGGGGGATATAAAAACGCCCCGCCATACCATCGTGCAGCGACCGACAGAATCCCCCAGTCGCCTCCGGCGACAGCCCCCTTTAGGCAAGGGGGCCTGAGAGGAACAATGGAAATCCCCCGGTCGCCTCCGGCGACAGCCCCCTTTAGGCAAGGGGGCCTGAGCTCGATAAACTCCCGTTTACCACAGACAAAGGATTGACACCATGACCGACCACACCCCGTTCCTGACCGCCTTCCCCGGCTGCGAAAGCCGCCGGGACTGCTGCGGCGGTCTTGACAAGGCCTATATCACCGACGTGCAGGTGGACGCCGCGGAAAAAACGGCGACGATCTGCGCGTATTTTGCCGCCATGCCCTCGATCGCGGAGCTCAAGTCTCTCAGCGAGTGCATCCGCACCGACTATGCGCTCTCCGGCGTGGGCATCGTGCCGGACTATCCGCGGCCGCAGAAGGCCTCCGGCTCCGCGACCACGCCGGCGCAGCGCCCTGCGGGCGAGGCGCCGAAGGGCACGGTGCTCCTCGGCAAGGCGATCAAGCAGCGCCCCGCGGCGATGAGCACGATCACGCTCGAATCCGGCCGCGTGACCGTGGAGGGCGACGTCGTCGCCGTCAACAGCCGCAGCACGAAAAAAGGCGGCGCGGTCCTGGGCTTCGACCTCACCGACTACAGCGGCTCGCTGCACGTCTCCCGTTTTCTGAAGCAGGACGAGGACCAGAGCATCATCAAAAAGATCGCCAAGGGCGACCATCTGACCGTACAGGGCGAGATCGCCTACAACAAGTTCGAGGACGACATGGTGCTCGACCCGCGCAGCATCGTCAAGGGCAAACGCTACATCCGCCCGGACACGGCGGAGGAAAAGCGCGTGGAGCTGCACCTGCACACCCGCTTCTCCGCGCTCGACGCGCTGACCGAACCGAAGGCCGCCGTCGAACGGGCGGCCTACTGGGGCATGCCCGCCATCGCCGTCACCGACCACGGTGTCGCGCAGGCCTTCCCGGACATGTGGACGGCGGGCAGGAAGTACGGCGTCAAGATCATCTACGGCACGGAGTGCTACTTCGTCAACGACATGGACGGCAACAGCGCCGTCATCGGCAAATCAAAACTCCCGCTCGACGGCGAGATGGTGGCCTTCGACATCGAGACGACCGGCCTCAACGCGCAGAGCGACCGCATGACCGAGATCGGCGCGGTGATCTTCGCCGGCGGCGAGATCAAGGCGAGCTTCAACAGCTTTGTCGATCCGGAGCGGCCCATCCCGGCGGACATCACGGAGCTGACCGGCATCCGCGACAGCGACGTGGCCGGGGCCCCCTCGGAGGGCGAGGCGCTGCGCGCCTTTCTCGACTTCGTCGGCGACCGGCCGCTCGCGGCGCACAACGCCCATTTCGACGTGGGCTTCATGATGGCCGCCGCCGCGCGGCAGCACATCCGCTTCTCCCCGGTCTATGTGGACACGCTGGCGCTCTCACAGGCGCTCTGTCCGGAGCTCAAGCGCTTCAAGCTGGACGTCGTCTCCAACCATCTGGGTCTGCCGAAGTTCAATCACCACCGCGCCTCGGACGACGCGCTGGTCGTGGCGCGCATGATGGGCAAGTTTCTCCCCATGCTGCACGCGCAGGGCGCGAAGACCCTGGACGACGCCGAGACGGTCTATCACAGCCTGCGGCGCACCGACGTGGCCAAGACCTGGCACATGACCCTGCTGGTCACAAACCGGAAGGGCCTGAAAAACCTCTACGAGCTGATCTCCCAGTCCTACCTGAACTATTTCCACCGGGTCCCGACCGTGCCCAAGAGCCTGCTGCGGCAGCACCGGGAGGGGCTGCTCGTGGGCTCGGCCTGCGGCATGGGCGAACTCTACGGCGCGGTGATGGCCGGCGCTTCGCAGCGGGAGCTGGAGAAGATCGCCTCCTTCTACGACTATCTGGAGATCCAGCCCATCTGCAACAACGGCTTTCTGGTGGACAACGGCCGCGTCAGCGGCGTGGACGTGCTGCAGGGCTACAACCGCACGATCTACGAGCTGGGCAGGCGGCTCGGCAAGCCCGTCGTCGCCGCGAGCGACGTGCACTTCCTCGACCCGGAGGACGAGCAGTACCGCAAGATCCTGCAGGCGGCCAAGAAGTTCTCCGACGCCGACCGCGACTGTCCCATCTATTTCCGCACCACCGACGAGATGCTGGCGGAATTCGCCTATCTCGGCGAGGAGGCCGCGCGGGAGGTCGTCGTCACGAACACCCGCGCCGTCGCCGACCGGGTGGAGGAGATCGAGCTGCTGCCGAAGGGGCTCTTCCCGCCGAAGATCGAGCACTCGGCCGAGGATCTGAAGGAGCTGGTCTACGGCAAGATGCGCCGCATCTACGGCGACGATCCGCCGGAGCTCGTCAGGACGCGCGTGGAGACGGAGCTCAGGACCATCCTCGACCACAACTACGACGTGATCTACATGTCCGCCCAGAAGCTGGTGCAGAATTCGCTGGAGCACGGCTATCTGGTCGGCAGCCGCGGCAGCGTGGGCTCGTCCATCGTGGCCTACATGTCCGGCATCACGGAGGTCAACTCCCTGCCGCCGCACTACGTCTGTCCGAAGTGCCGCCGCAGCGAGTTCATCACCGACGGCAGCTACGGCTGCGGCGCGGACATGCCGCCGAAGGACTGCCCGGACTGCGGCACGCGCATGCGGCAGGACGGCTTCGACATCCCCTTCGAGACCTTCCTGGGCTTCCCCGGCAACGAAAAAACGCCCGATATCGACCTGAACTTCTCGGGCGAATATCAGGCGCAGGCGCATAAATACACCGAGACGCTCTTCGGCGCGGATCACGTCTTCCGCGCCGGCACCATCGGCACGCTCGCGGAGAAAACGGCCTACGGCTATGTGAAAAAATATCTCGAGGAGCGCGGCATCACCGCCACAAAGGCGGAAGAAAACCGCCTCGCGCAGGGCCTCGTGGGCATCAAGCGCACCACGGGCCAGCACCCCGGCGGCCTCGTCATCATCCCGCAGGACATGGACGTGACGGATTTCTGCCCCGTCCAGCACCCGGCGGACGACCCCAACAGCGAGATCGTCACCACGCACTTTGAATATCACTGCATGGAGGACAATCTCCTCAAGCTCGACGAGCTGGGACACGACGACCCGACCATGATCCGCATGATGGAGGACATGACCGGCGTGGACGCCAAGCAGATCCTCCTCAACGACCCGGACACCATGGCCATCTTCACGAGCCCCGCCGTGCTCGGGCTGCCGGAGGACGATCCCATCATCGGCCGGACCGGCAGCATCGGCATCCCGGAGTTCGGCACGCCCTTCACCCGTCAGATGCTGGTGGACACGCAGCCCAGGCAGTTCGACACCCTGGTGCGCCTGTCCGGCTTCTCCCACGGCACGGACGTGTGGGCGGGCAACATCCGCGACCTCATCGTCAATGGCGTCGCCACGGTCGACGAGACGGTCGGCTGCCGCGACGACATCATGCTCACGCTCATCCAGAAGGGCATGGACCCGGCGCGCGCCTTCAAGTTCATGGAGGCGGTGCGCAAGGGCGCGATCCACAAGGGAAAGCCCTGGCCCAAGGGGATCGAGGAGGAGATGAAGGAGCTCGGCGTGCCGGACTGGTGGGTCGAGTCCTGCCGCAAGATCCAGTACCTCTTCCCGAAGGCGCACGCGGTGGCCTACGTCATGATGGCCTTCCGCATCGCCTGGTTCAAGGTGCACCGGCCGCTGGCCTTCTACAGCGCCTATTTCTACCGCCGCAGCCAGAAGGGCGGCTTCGACGCGGCCATGATGACCGGCGGCACCGAGGCGGTGCGCCGGAAGATCAACGAGATGAAGCGCCGCACGGACCTGAGCGCCAACGAGGAGGACCTGCTCGTGACGCTGGAGGCGGTGTATGAGTTCAATCTGCGCGGCTTCCGCTTCGCGCCGATCGATCTCTATGCCTCCGACGCGACCAAATTCCTGCCCGCGGGCGAGACGGAGCTGCGCCCGCCCTTCGTGGCGATCTCCGGTCTCGGCGAGGCGGCGGCGGAGGACCTGGCGCGCTGCCGGGAGGGCGGCAAGCGCTTCATCTCCATGGAGGAGCTCGGCGCGGCCTGTCCCAAGGTCAGCCAGAGCCACCTGAGCGAGCTCAAGCGCCTCGGCGCGCTGGGCGACATGCCCGAGAGCAGTCAGATCACGCTGTTCGATTTCTGAATACGCAACAAGGCGCGTTTTTGTCATTGCGAGGAGGGCGCAAGCCCGACGCGGCAATCCGTTTCTCTTAAGGACGTTTGAAAAACGACCTTTCAGGGCGCGGATTCCCACGCCAGTGACATCGGTCACTGGCTCGGAATGACAAAATCGACTATGTCGAAAGACAGGCGGCACAGCCATTCGGCTGTGCCGCCTGTCTTTTCTGTTTCCGTCAGGAGGCCGCTTCGTGCTTCTGGTAGACGATATCGCCGAAGTACTGCTCGATCTCCTCCTTGGTGAGGTTGGAGTGGTTGACAAAGGAGTTCATGATCAGGTAGGCGCGGCCGCCCTTGCGCGTCACAAAGTCGCGCAGCCAGGGCACCGAGCCGTCGCTCCAGCCGCTCTCCCAGCCCTCCTCGGAGTCGAACTTGGCGTTGCCGCGGGCCCAGCGCTTCCGGTCGCGCTCCATCTCGGGGCGCAGCTCGTCGGTCAGCTTGTCGATGAGCGCGAGCACGCTCTCGTCGGACATCGGGCCGTGCAGCGCGTTGGACAGAAGCTCCGCCATGCGCAGCTGATACTGCTTGTTCTGCAGGAGGCGGTTGGCCAGGGTGTTGTAGGCGTAGCCGAAATGCAGCGGCGGGTCGAACATGTCGTAGGCGAACATGCCCAGGTCCAGGTCGACCAGGGCGTAGCGCATCTGCCCGTCCTCGGTCGAATAGTAGAAGCGCGTATTGGGCGGGTAGAAGTCCACGTTGCCGGAGTAGGCCTGCAGGATCGTCCAGCCGATCACGCTGTCGACGTTGACGCGCGCGGCCACCTGCTCGTAATAGGTGTCGCTCTTGAGGCTGCGGTTGAGCGCGTAGCGGTAGATCTCGCCGATCGGGCTGTCGCCCGGCCAGGACTCCTTCCACTGGGTCACGCTGTCCTCGTCGTAGCCGTAATGGTTGGCGTAGTGCGTGGTGGAGTGCGCCTCGCGGATGTTGTACACGCCCCAGTATTTCCCGTTGATGTACAGCACGGAGTATTTGTAATCCTGCGCGGGCAGCTCCGGGAAGCACTGGATGGCGAGCTGGTGCATGATGTTGTCGCGCATGTAGGTGGAATAAGTGCTCTCCTGCGCGGCGCGCAGCAGGATGGAGGAGAAGTCCGTCACGCCGTTGGAGAACAGGTCGTAGTGCAGCTCGCCCTCGTAGCGGGAGCGGAAGCAGAGCTTGAAGGACTTCTTGCTCTGCGCCATCTTGGAGGTGGCGCCGTGGAGCTTGATGCCGCACTCGATGTTGAAGCCCGAGCCGTCCGTCTCGTACAGAGAGACGGAGCCGGGGCGCTCGATCTCACGGGCGGGGTTGGAGTAGAGCCCCGTGCCGCCGAAGATGTTGGTCGGCTCGGAGACCAGGCTCACCACCGGGAGGGTATGCCCCTCGTTGATGATGAAGCTCAGATCGAGGCATTCGCTGGGGAGCTCCCCGTCGTGGAAGCGGATCGCGCGCACGACGCCGGTCTCCGTCAGGGTCAGCGGCGCCGTGTAGAGCGCCGAGGAGGCGGTCGGCGTGGTGCCGTCGGTGGTGTAGCGGATCTCGCCCTCGCCCGAAAGCGTCACGCTCACGTTGTCCACGCCGTCGAAGACGCCGTCGCGCCCGAGCAGCTCGGGCTTGGCGGCCACGGTGCGCGCGCCGCCGCGGTTGTTCTCGCCGGGGCTGGGGCTGGCAAAGTAGAAGAAGCCGTTCTGCCCGTCGAGGCGGCCGAAGCTGCCGCCGTAGGGCACGCCGCGCAGGAGGGCGTAGTCGCAGAGCGTCCCGTCGGGGGCGCTGAGATAGAGCTGATCCTTCAGCGCGCTCAGGGCAAAGGGCGCGTACTGCGCGCCGGTGAGCGTCTCGTCACCGGTGCAGTAGATCACGAGGATCTCGCCGGGCTGCAGCGTACGGCTCGGCAGCGCGAAGCGCTTGCGGTCGCTGCCGCTGTCGGACAGGTAGTAGCCGCCGGTATCCACGGCCTCGCCGGAGACGTTCTTGATCTCCACCCAGTCGTAGTAGCCGCCGTTCTGGCGCAGCACCCACTCGTTGTAGACCATGACCTCGTGGATGGCGAGGGGACCGGCGCAAGCGAGGCTCTCCTGGAAGCGGAGGTAGCCCTCGCGGCTGTTGTCGAAGCCGGGCGTGGCGTAGTCCCAGAGCATGGCCTTGTCCCCGGCGTCGCGGCAGAAGCTCTCGTCCGAGTCGGCCTGCGGGGTGTCGAAGCGGTCGGCCACGACGCCGGAGGCGGACTCCAGCGTGAGGCTCGCGCCGTCTTTTTCCACGGTGAAGGAGGCGTGCCGCGCGTCGCGGCCGCTGCCGTCGCAGAAGATCAGCAGATAGGCGCCGGCGGCCAGGCTCTCGTCCGGCAGGGGCCAGCGTTCGCCGTCGCAGCAGAGGTACACGCCGCCCAGCGAGATCGTCTCCGAACCGCTGTTCCAGAGCTCCACCCAGTCGGGGAAGAGGCCGCCGTCGGCGATCGTGCTCTTGTTGGAGGGCATGACCTCGCTGATGCGCAGCGCCGTGCGGAAATCCTCCGGCGCGCTCTGCCCGGGCGCGGGCGTCTCGCGCACGGGCCGGGCCTCCGCCGTCGGCGCGGGCTCGTCTGCGGGCGCGGCGCTCTGGGACGCGGGGGCCGGCGCGCTCTGCCAGAGCAGCGCGGGCTCGCCCAGGCGGAAGAACAGCACCGCGCCGAGCGCGGCGATCAGCGCCAGGAGCAGGAGAAGGCCCGGAAGGCGCGCGCCGCTCTTTTTTCTCTTTTTCTTGCTCGTTTTGCTCATATAAAATCCTTCGGATCTGTGTTTTTATACAATAACCATTTCACTATAGCATAGTTTTCCGGATTGCGCCATCCCCTAAAATCTGAATTCCGATTAAGATTATCCGGAATTGTGTTGATGCCGAGGGCGCGCGGGTGTAGAATAAAAGAAAGAAAACACATCGGGAGGCAAGGCTATGAAGATCACGTTTCTCGGCGCCGCGCACGAGGTCACCGGCAGCTGCACGCTGCTGGAGGCCGGGGACAAAAAAGGGCTGGTCGACTACGGCATGGAGCAGGGCAAGGACCTGTTCGAGAACGAGCCGCTGCCCCTCCGCCCCGAAGAGCTGGATTTCGTGCTGCTCACCCATGCGCACATCGACCACGCGGGCTTACTGCCGCTGCTGTACAAGCGCGGCTTCCGCGGCCCGGTCTACGCCACGGCGGCCACCTGCTCGCTCTGCGACATCATGCTGCGCGACTGCGCCAACATCCAGATCTCCGAGGCGGAGTATCAGAACCGCAAGGCCGTGCGCAGCGGCCGCGGGGAGGTCGAGCCGCTGTACGATCTGGAAGACGTGGCGGGGCTCATGGGCTGTCTGCGCCCCTGCTCCTACGGGCAGATGGTGCAGGTGAACGAGAGCGTCAGCATCCGCTTCACCGACGTGGGGCACCTGCTGGGCTCGGCGGCCATCGAGATCTGGCTGACGGAGGGCGCCGAGACGCGCAAGATCACCTTCTCCGGCGACCTGGGCAACAGGGAACAGCCGATCCTGAAAAACCCGCAGACCGTGAAGGAGACGGACTATCTGGTGGTCGAGTCCACCTACGGCGACCGGCTGCACCAGGCCGGGCGGCCGGACTATGTGCCGGATCTGACGCGCGTGATCCAGACCACGCTCGACCGCGGCGGCAACGTCGTCATCCCCTCCTTCGCCGTCGGCCGCACGCAGGAGATCCTGTTCTTCCTCCGGGAGATCAAGGAGAAGGGTCTCGTGAAGGGACACGGCGAGTTCCCCGTATATGTGGACAGTCCGCTGGCCATCGAGGCCACGAACGTCTTCCTGCAGTGCGACACGGAGTATCTGGACGAGGAGCTGCGCTCTCTCATCCGCTCGGGCGTGAATCCGCTCGTCTTTCCGGGGCTGGAGCTGGCCGTCTCGCAGGAGGAATCCCGGGCCATCAACGAGGACGCGACGCCCAAGGTCATCCTCTCCGCCAGCGGCATGTGCGACGCCGGACGCGTGCGCCATCACCTCAAGCACAACCTCTGGAGGCCGGAGTGCACGATCCTTTTCGTGGGCTACCAGTCCGTCGGTACGCTCGGGCGCGCGCTGGTGGACGGGACGAAGTCCGTCAAGCTCTTCAACGAGGAGATCCGGGTCAACGCCGAGATCCTCACGCTGCCCGGCGTCAGCGGCCACGCCGACCGGCAGGGCCTGCTGGACTGGGTGCACGGCATCGAGCCGCGCCCGCAGCAGATCTTCGTCAACCACGGCGACCCGGACGCGTCCGAGGCCTTCGCCGCCCTTCTCAAGGACGAGGGCTGCCGCGCCTACGCGCCCTACAGCGGCGCGCAGTACGACCTGCTGCTCGGACAGTTCCTATCCATGCCCGAGGGGCGGCCAATCCAGAAAAAGGGCAGGGCGCGCGCGGCCAATCCCGTCTTCGCCCGGCTGCTCGCGGCGGCCGAGCGTCTGCTCGCGGCCGCAAAGGCCTGCGAGGGGCGCGCCAACAAGGAGCTCGCCCGCTACGCCGACCAGATCGAAAAGCTGGCGGAGAAAATGGAGAAGTGATACTTCGGAGTTCGGAGCGATAAATAAGCTCGGCTGTCGTCGCGAGGGCGCGCAGCGCCCGTGGCGATCCGTTTCTTCCAAATATGAAAAACGGCGCTTTTGGGATTGACGATTGCCGGAGGCTGTGTTAACATAATCCTGTTCCCCCGAACCATTTCACAGGAGGGGTCTCCATGAAAAAAGAAATAGAATTCGATCCCGCTCGGGCTCTGGGCGAGGAGATCGCCGAGCTGGGCCGCAAGGAGCTGTGCGAGCTCGTGTCCGGCCTCTGCGCGGTCATTCTGGAGCAGGTCGGCACGGACGGCTACCGCGGCGGCGTGTTTCCCGAAAACATCTGCCGGGCGGACGGCGAGATCGCGCTCGGCCCGGCGGCGGCAAGCGGCTGGGAGGGCCAGGAGCTGAGCTTCCTCGCGCCGGAGGTCTTCTGGCACGGCGAGGGCGGCCCGGCCTCCGACGTGTATTCGCTGGGCCTGCTGCTTTACTACGCGCTCGACAGCGGGCGGCTCCCCTTCTCCGGAGACGGGGAGGAGACCGCGCACAGACGCCGCATGAACGGCGAGAGCTTCGCGCCGCCCAGGGCGGCCGGCCGCAGGCTGGGCGAGATCGTGGAAAAGGCCACGCGCTTCCAGGCCTCCGAGCGCTATCGCTCCGTGGCGGAGCTGAAGGCCGTGCTGGACAGCTGCGCGTCCAACCCCTACCTGGCCGGCGCGCCGAGCGCCGAAACGGTGTTCCACAAGAGCGACGAAGAGCTGAGCAAGGTCGAGCGCCTGATGCTGGCCATCCTCGCCAAGGACGCCGAGGAGGCCGAGCGCGCCCCGGAGAAGCCGGAGAAGGAGCTCCCGCCCGTCGGGGAGGAGCCCGCCGAGGAGGAAGCCCCCGTCGAGGAGGAAGCCCCCGCCGAGGAGGAAGCCCCCGTCGAGGAGGAAGCCCCGGCCGAGGAGAAAGCCCCCGTCGAGGAAGCCCCCGCCGAGGAAGAGCCCGCCGAGGAGGAAGCCCCGGCCGAGACGCGGGAGGAGAAGCCCCCCGTGGTGGAGCTCCGGGAGGAGAAGCATCCGGAGCTCGAGCCGGTGGTGCTCAGCCGCGAGCCGATCCCCGCGCCGGCCTCCGAGCCCGCGCGCGAGATCCGGCTGGAGGACAAGCCGGTCTTCCAGAGCCGAGAGGCCGACGAGCCGGAGGAGGAGCTGCCGCCCGTCACCGTGAGATTTGACAAGAACGTGGAGCGCGAGCGCAAGATCGCGGCGAAGGTCAAGCGCCGCAGGCTGCGCCCGATCGTCTTTGCCGTGGTGTTCTGCGCGCTGCTGCTGGCCGTCGCCTTCATCACCCGTTTCCTGGACAGCCGGGATTCGCAGGAACTGGCCCCGATGGCCCTGCCGACGCCGCCGTCGTCCGAGCTGGCGCCCCCGGCGGAGAACACGCTCCCGTCCGAGCCGGTCGAGGTCCAGATCGTGCAGTCGCCGGAGGAGACGGCGGCCCCCGCGCCCGCGGAGCACGCCTATCAGCTCTTCGTCGAGGACGTGAGCTGGATGGAGGCGCGCGCCCGCTGCCTGGCCAAGGGCGGCCACCTGGTCGTCATCAGCGACGAGGAGGAGTTCCGCAAGATCGTCTCTCTCGCGGAGAACAACGGCGCGAGCATGATCTGGGTCGGCTGCGCCCGCGTCAACGGCGTGCTGAGCTGGGAAAACGACGAGAACGTCGTCTATTATCCCTGGGGCACGGGCGAGCCCTCCTATTTCGACGACTGGGACGGCGAACAGGAGGACTATGTGCTGCTCTGGAAGCAGAACGGCGCCTGGGTCTATAACGACAGCCGCAACGATCCCGTCGGCGATTACCCCGGCGCGTACAGCGGCCGCATCGCCTATGTCTGCGAATACGACGACGGCATCATCCGAGTCGGATAAAACACCGAGCGCTTCAACTTGAACAGGAACGGCGGGGCACGGCGCCCCGCCGTTCATCCTTTCTTTGCGCAATGTTAAAAAAATCTTGCCGCTTTGTTCATGTCAGGGTCATAAATGTCCGTTATGATAGGGCCATCTTCAAAAAGCGAAAGAGGTCCTGGATCATGGCTCTCCCCGAAGAGAACGGGAACAACGAGAAAAAGGAACCCATCTCCGCCGACGAGGCGTTCTCCGAAACGCCGGAGAACGACTACGGCTTTCCGGACGGCCGGAGCGACGCGATCTATTCCGACGCCCACTACGTCCCGGAGAACGAGAACACCGAGCCGCCGCGGTACTACAAGCCGCCCGAGCGTACGGTGAAGGTCTCCGTGAGCACGAAAAAGAAGAAAAAAGACGGCTTCTTCGTCAAGGCCCTGTGCCTGTGCCTGGTCTGCGCCCTGCTGGGCGGTCTGGGCGGCGCGGCCATCGTGAGCGGGCGCATGAACGAGCGCCTCGCCGCGCTGGAGGAGACCGCGCAGCAGGCGGCCGAGGACGCGGCCGAGAAGATCGGCGCGCCCGTCGACAGCGTCCAGCCCAGCCCGGCGGTCACCATAGCCGGCGGCGGCGAGATGACGCTCTCGCAGATCTACGCCCTCGCCTGCGAGCAGGTGGTCGGCATCACGACCGAGGTCACCTACCAGAACTTCTTCGGCCAGACCAGCTCCGCCGCCGTCAGCGGCTCGGGCTTCATCCTCTCGGCCGACGGCTATATCCTCACAAACTACCATGTGATCGAATATGCCCACAAAGGCGGCTACAAGATCACGGTCATGCTGCACGACGGGACCCGCTATGAGGCGAGCATCGTCGGCACGGAGGAGAGCAACGACGTCGCCGTGCTGAAGATCGAGGCCGCCGGGCTCACGCCTGCCCGCCTGGGCGACAGCGCCTCCATCGCCGTGGGCGACGAGGTGCACGCCGTGGGCAACCCCCTCGGCGAGCTGGAATTCTCCATGACCAACGGCCATGTGAGCGCGCTCGACCGCGTCATCACCACAGAGGCGAACGGCGACGCGATCAACATGTTCCAGATCGACGCGCCGGTCAACTCCGGCAACTCCGGCGGCCCGGTGTACAACGCCCGCGGCGAGGTCATCGGCGTCGTCACCGCCAAGTACAGCTCCACCGGCGTGGAGGGGCTGGGCTTCGCGATCCCCATCAACGACGCGGCGAAGATCGCCAACGACCTCATCACCAAGGGCTACGTCACGGGCAAGGCATACATGGGCATCACGCCCGAGACGAGCGAGCAGTACCAGTGGTACGCGCAGTACATCGGCCTGCCGGCCGGGGCCTGCGTGAAGGACGTCGAGAAGGGCAGCTGCGCCGAAAAGGCCGGCCTTCGCAGCGGCGATATCATCACCCGCCTCGGCGACGACACGATCGAGAGCGTGGGCGATCTCCGGCAGGCGCTCCGGCGGCACTCCGCGGGCGACACCGTCGAGATCGAATTCATCCGCGCCGACCAGACGATCACGGCCGACATCACCTTTGACGAGGCGAAGCCAGCCGGCGCGTGATCCCCCGATTTTGATACTTTTCTACTCCTTATCATCCTCTCTTTTCTCCAAACAAAGGGCAGCACAGGAAACTGTGCTGTTCTTTGTTTTTGGGACAAACGGAAGTATATCGATTAGTTTTTAGGGGGACGGATTGCCACGGCTCCTGCGGAGCCTCGCAATGACAGGCCAACTCTTTCGCCGCCGCAGCGGCGAAAGCAATTCGATCGTTTTTTGCGGGGGCGTGTACCTCGCAAAAAAAACACTTCTCAGCCCGCCAGTGTGCGAGCATAGCGAGTGCATGCAGCGGGCTGCAATCCCCCTCAACGCGCAGCCCAGCGAAGCGGGTGCGCGTTGAAGAGCGAAGCGATAACTTCAAATTTATCGCGCGGGCTTGCAATTTCGGCGCTATGATGGTAAAATCCCCGTTTGTGAATTCATCAAGGGAGCCTGAAAGCATGGATAAACTCAGAAACGTCGCCATCATCGCCCATGTCGACCACGGCAAGACCACGCTGGTGGACGAGATGCTCAAGCAGTCCGGCGTCTACCGGGAAAACCAGGAGATCGTCGACCGCGTCATGGACTCGAACGACCTTGAGCGCGAGCGCGGCATCACCATCATGGCCAAGAACACCGCCGTCTGGTACGGCGACACCAAGATCAACATCGTCGACACGCCGGGCCACGCCGATTTCGGCGGCGAGGTGGAGCGCATCCTGAAGATGGTCAACGGAGTCATCCTGCTCGTGGACGCGGCCGAAGGCCCCATGCCGCAGACCCGCTTCGTGCTCAGCCGCGCGCTGGAGCTCGGCCACCGGGTCATCGTTGTCCTCAACAAGATCGACCGCCCCGACCAGCGCATCCACGAGGTCGTGGACGAGGAGCTGGAGCTGCTGATGGACCTCGACGCCACCGACGAGCAGCTCGATTCCCCCATGCTCTTCTGCTCCGGCCGCAACGGCACGGCGAGCTACTCGCCCGAGGTCGCCGGCACGGACCTCAAGCCCCTCTTCGAGACGATCCTCGAGTATATCCCCGCGCCGGAGATGGACGAGGACGCGCCCTTCCAGATGCTCGTGAGCAGCATCGACTACAACGAATACGTCGGCCGCATCGCCATCGGCCGCATCGAGCGCGGCGTCGTGAAGCAGAACCAGGAGATCGAGGTCTGCAACTACCACACGCCCGACGCGCCCACGATGAAGGCCAAGGCCGTGAGCCTCTACCAGTTCGACGGGCTCAGCCGCGTGCCGGTCACGGAGGCCGGCGCGGGCAACATCATCGCCATGAGCGGCATCGGCGACATCACCATCGGCGACACGATCTGCGCCCGGGGCTTCGCCGAGCCGATCGAGTTCGTCAAGATCGGCGCGCCGACGCTTGAGATGACCTTCTCGGTCAACGACAGCCCCTTCGCCGGACAGGAGGGCAAGTTCGTCACCTCCCGCCAGATCAGCGAGCGGCTGCGGCGCGAGACGCTCAAGGACGTGTCGCTGCGCGTGAGCGAGGTCGAGGGCAGCACGGACAGTTTCAACGTGGCCGGGCGCGGCGAAATGAGCCTCTCGATCCTCATCGAGACCATGCGCCGCGAGGGCTATGAGTTCCAGGTCAGCCCTCCGCGCGTGCTGTACAAGGAGATCGACGGCAAAACGTGCGAGCCGATCGAGCGCGTCGTCGTCGACGTGCCGCAGGAGGCCATGGGCTCGGTGATGGAAAAGCTCGGCGCGCGCAAGGGCGAGTTCGTGCAGATGACGCCCGTGGGCAGCCGCATGAAGCTGGAATTCCTGGTCCCCTCGCGCGGCCTCTTCGGCTACCGCAACGAATTTCTGACCGACACCAAGGGCGAGGGCATCCTCGCCAGCGTCTACGACAGCTACGCTCCCTACAAGGGCGACATCGCCCGGCGCAGCACCGGCTCGCTGATCGCCTTCGAGACGGGCGAGGCCGTGGCCTACGGCATCTGGAACGCGCAGGAGCGCGGCGCGATGTTCATCACGCCCGGCACGAAGGTCTACGGCGGCATGGTCATCGGCGTCGGCAACAAGAGCGACGACGTGCCGGTGAACGTCTGCCGCACCAAACACCTGACCAACACGCGCGCCTCCGGCTCGGACGAGGCGCTGCGCCTGGTGCCGCCCAAGCAGCTCTCGCTGGAGCAGTGCCTGGAATTTCTGGCGGACGACGAGCTGCTGGAGGTCACGCCGAAGAACCTGCGCCTGCGCAAGCGCATCCTCGACCACAGCCTGCGCATGAAGATGCTGATGCGGAACCGCTAACCGGGGATTTGGCGATTGGTTTTTAGGGGGACGGATTGCCACGGCTCCTGCGGAGCCTCGCAATGACAGACCAATGCTTTCGCCGCCGCAGCGGCGAAAGCGATCCGATCGTTTTTTGCGGGGGCGCGTTGAAGAGCGCAGCGATAACCTCAAATTTGCCGCGTTTTTCTGTTGACAAAACGCCGAAAAGATAATACAATACCAAAGCACGCGCCCGCGCACTGCGATACGGGGTCATGCCGCCGATGCGGCGTCCTTTCCGCCCCATGTCCCGGCCGTTGGGTATAGAACACTTTTGAAAGGGGTAAACTCACCATGATCACCAAGGAAAAGAAAACCAGCGTTATCGAAGCCAACGCCACCCACGAGGGCGACACCGGCTCTCCCGAGGTCCAGGTCGCGATCCTCACCGAGCGCATCCGCGAGCTGACCGAGCACCTCAAGCAGCATCCCAACGACGACCACAGCCGTCTGGGCATGTACAAGATGGTCGGCAAGCGCCGCCGTCTGCTCGACTACATGGCGAAGAAGGACATCGAGCGCTACCGCGCGATCATTGCCAAGCTGAACATCCGCAAGTGATGTTCCGCCCCGGCATCCGAAGGGTATGAAGGTTTTTATGGGGACAATTTCATAGTTGTCCCCATATTTTTTTGCCCTGACAAAAACACAAACACACCGCCCGGCCGTCAGTATTTGGAAAAGCGCGTACCGCGCGTTTTTCCAAGTGCTGAAAGCCGGAGAAAGAAAAAAAGGAGAACACACATGATCATCACCAACAAGCAGTTCCCCAACTACCGCAAGTATGAAATGATGTACGAGGGCCGCCCGCTGTCGATGGAAGTCGGCAAGCTGGCCGAGCTCTGCAACGCCGCCGTGCTCGTCAAGTACGGCGAGACCACCGTGCTCGTCACCTGCACGGCCTCCGCCCGTCCGAAGGACGGCATCGACTACTTCCCACTCGCCGTGGACTTCAACGAGAAGCTCTACGCCGTCGGCCGCATCCCCGGCAGCTTCATGCGCCGTGAGGGCAAGCCCAGCCTGCCCGCCGTGCTGGCCTCCCGCCTGATCGACCGCCCGATGCGCCCGCTCTTCCCGAGCGACCTGCGCAACGACGTCGTCATCGCCTGCGAGGTGCTGAGCGTCGACCGCGACTGCAGCCCCGAGATCACCGCCATGATCGGCGCCTCCGCCGCCGTGAGCATCTCCGACGTGCCCTTCAACGGGCCCATCGCCGGCATCGTCCTCGGCTGGGACGGTCAGAAGTACCTCTTCAACCCCACCCAGGAAGAGCGCAAGACCAACCGCATGATCACCACCATCGCGGCCACCCACAAGAAGATCGTCATGATCGAGTCCGAGGCCGACCAGGTCCCCGACGAGGTCATGTACCAGGGTATCGTGCAGGCGCACGAGCACCTGCAGCCCGTGCTCGACCTCATCGACCGCATGGTCGAGGAGATCGGCAAGCCCAAGTTCGAGTACGAGCACGCCTCCTTTGACGACGAGCTCTTTGAAAAGCTCGTGGCCAACGAGTTCGAGTCCATGGAATACTGCATGGACACCGACGACAAGAACGTGCGCGAGAGCCGCGTCAACGACTGGATCACCATGGTCGAAGAGAAGTACGGCGAAGAGCACCCCGACCTCATGCAGTACATGGACGAGATCCTGTACAAGCTGCAGAAGAAGGTCGTCAAGAAGTGGCTGCTGGCCGGCAAGCGCGTTGACGGCCGTCAGATGAACGAGATCCGTCCGCTCGCCGCCGAAGTCGGCGTGCTGCCCGTGGTGCACGGCTCCGGCCTCTTCACCCGCGGCCAGACCCAGGTGCTGAGCATCGCCACCCTCTCCACGCTGAGCGACGCCCAGAAGCTTGACACCATCTGGGAAGAGGAGTCCAAGCGCTTCATGCACCACTACAACATGCCCTCCTACTCCCCTGGCGAGGCGCGTGCCAGCCGCAGCACCAACCGCCGCGAGTACGGCCACGGCGCCCTTGTCGAGAAGGCGCTCGAGAGCGTCATCCCCGAGGTCGAGGACTTCCCCTACGCCATCCGCGTGGTCTCCGAGGTGCTCTCCTCCAACGGCTCTACCTCCCAGGGCTCCATCTGCGGCACGACGCTGGCGCTGATGGACGCGGGCGTGCCCCTCAAGGCCCCCGTGGCCGGCATCTCCTGCGGCCTGATCCAGGACGGCGACGACTTCACCACCTTCATCGACATCCAGGGCGTGGAGGACTTCCACGGCGAGATGGACTTCAAGGTGGCCGGCACCAAGGCCGGCATCACCGCCATCCAGATGGACCTCAAGAACGACGGCCTCAAGCATGAGATCGTCAAGGAAGCCTTCGCCATCACCAAAGAGGCGCGCTTCCAGATCCTCGACGAGATCCTCCTCAAGGCGATCCCCGAGCCGCGCAAGGAGCTGGCCAAGACCGCCCCGAAGATGATCCAGATGCACATCAATCCGGACAAGATCCGCGAGGTCATCGGCTCCGGCGGCAAGGTCATCCAGAAGATCACGGCCGACACCGGCTGCAAGATCGATATCGAGGACGACGGCTCCATCTTCATCGCCTCCTCCGACATCGAGGCCTGCCGCGCCGCGCGCAAGACCATCGAGGACATCGTCTTCGAGCCGGAGATCGGCGCGCTCTACTACGGCAAGGTGTCGAACATCCGTTCCGACTTCGGCGCCTGGGTCGAGCTGGCCCCGGGCAAGGACGGCCTCGTGAAGATCAAGGACCTCGAGTTCAAGCGCACCGAGAAGGTCGAGGACGTGCTGAAGATCGGCGACATGACCTGGGTCAAGGTCATGAACATCGGCCCCCGCGGCATCGACCTGAGCCGCAAGGACGCTCTGCGCGACCGCGGCGAGGCGTAACGTCAGAAAAACCCGCTCCATTACATTCCCGCGCGTTCCTTTCGGAACGCGCGGGAATTCCATATCCGCTCCTTCCTTCTTCCTCTTCCGACGCGGACCCGCCCGCCGGGCTTCGCATCGGGGAAGAAAACGCAGCAAGGCCGTGAGCAGTTTGCTCACGGCCTTGCTGCGTGTAAAAATGAGTTTGCAGAGGAAGCCTTCCTCTTGAGGGGAAGGTGGCCGAGCGAAGCGAGGTCGGGGGGATACAAAAAGCCCCGCCATACCATCGTGCAGCGACCGACAGAATCCCCCAGTCGCCTGCGGCGACAGCCCCCTTTAGGCAAGGGGGCCTTTGCTCGCTAAATCCCCGGTCGCCGTTCCGTCAGCCCGGGTAGGGCAGATCGTACTCGTTGGTCCAGGTCTCTCCCGTCGTGGCGAGCTTCTGCACGATGACGATGTGCACCGTGCCCTGCTCCGGCATCCAGTCGGGGCGGCGGAGCATCAGCTGCTTGGTATAGCCGACGGTCGGGATGTATTCGCCGGTGTCGTGGTCAAAGAGATCGTACTCCTCCCGGTAGAGGAGCGTCTCGTATTCCTCCGGCGCTGCGTGCCGGCCGTTATACGAAATGTCTACGCTGAAGATCGTCGGGTTCGTGACGGCGTCGGGGTCGTTGATGACGTAGCTGATCTGGTCTGTCTCCGCCCAGGGGATGACCAGGAAGCAGTTCTGCGGGCGCTGCTCGTCCCAGTCGTACGGCCAGTAGCTCACGCCGATGCCCATCTCGAAGCCGGGCTCCAGCGTCTGCGTGAGCATCGCCTCGCCGCTGCCGTCGTCGGCCTCGTACCAGGCCTTCACGGTCATCTCGAACTCCGGCCAGGCGGGCGAGATGAAGTCGGTGCCCGGAATGGGAACGCCGGCGGCCTCGTATTCGCTCATATGCTCCATGTAGAGGTCGCCCGTGCTGACCATGGGCAGCTCAAACCAGCCGAAGGCGATCTCTTCCTCGGTGAGGTAATAGTCGTAAGCCACGAGGTCGAGCGTCTTGTCGCGCACCAGGACCTCCACCGAGTGGAGCGCCTTGGTGTTATCCATATACACGCGCCCGTAGTGCGCGTGGGAGAAGGAGAAGAACTCGACCCGGATCTTCGGGACGTTGGTGAGCGGCTCCGTCGGCTCGGGCGAGGACTCGGGCGTCGGCTCGGCCGAGGGCTCTGGCGCGGCGGTCGCGACGGGCGGGATCGGCTCAGCCGAGGGCGCGGGCCGCGGCGTGCCGCCGGGCTTGAACAGCAGCCCGAGGTAGACCAGCGCCGCCGCTGCGTAGAGAAGAAAGCGCAGCCTGCGCCGCCGCTTCGCCGGAGCGGCTTCCGGCTGCGGCAGGCCCTCGGGCGTGTCTTCCGGACCGGGCGGCGTGATCTCCGGCGGCAGACCCGAATACTCCGCCGGCGGCGGGGAATAGTCCTGCATGTCTCGGTTCATGGCCGCACCCGATCACTTGCTGTGCACGTCGACCTGCGGGAAGGGGCATTCCACGCCGAGCTTGCGGAAGCCAAGCCACAGGTCGCGGTTGAGGACGCGGCCGGCAGAGTAGATCTCGCTCTCGGGGCACTCCGCCACGAAGCGCAGCACCACGGCGGAATCGGCCAGCTCGGACACGCCGAGATAGCGCGGCTCGGCCTTCAGGATGTCCTGATGCGCGGCGTAGATCTCCGCCATCAGCCCGGGCAGCTTCGCCTCGAGCGCCTCGAGGTCGGTCTCGTAGGGGATGGCGATGTTCGTGACGGCGCGGGAGGAGCGGTCGGAGCGGTTGAGGATGTTCTTCATATCGGAGTTGTTGATGATCTTGACGTTTCCGCCCGGATCGACGATGCTGGTCGTGCGGATGCCGATGTCCTGCACCGTGCCGCGGAAGCCGTTGACCTCCACGATGTCGCCGACGTTGTACTGGTTCTCAAAGAGCATGAAGATGCCGGTGATGAGGTCGGCCACGAGGCTCTCCGCGCCGAAGCCGACGACCAGGGCCACCACGCCGACGCTGGCGACGATGGTGTTCACGTCCACGCCGAAGATCGACAGGCCCCAGCAGAGGATGACGATCGCGGCCAAATAGCGCGTCAGGCTGGCAAAGAGCGTGACGAGGGAGGCGCCGCGGTGCGTCTTGGGCTTGAGCAGGCCCAGCAGCAGGGCGATGAGGTTGGCGCACAGCAGCACGAGGGCGGCCATGGCGATCACCTGGGTGATGGGGTTCGGCCACAGGAAGCGCCAGACGGCGCCGAAGACGGCGAACACCGCCAGGTAAATAACGAGCTTCATCGGGTTGACGGCGAGTTTTTTCTTTTCCATGTCGGGCTCCTTTCGATCCTGAGATCAAATATGTTTTTCTATTTCAAAAAAAGCTTTGGGGAGACAAAAAACGGGGGGATCCTTCGGGTCAATTTTTGGTCCCGGTCATTGTGATCGTGGTCGTGCCGACCGACGAAGCGATATCGACCTCTGCGACCATTGTCACTTCAAGCGTGATCTGACCGTTTTCTTCCGTAAACACCAGGGTGACGGTATACCCCTGAGAATCGACGAATGCGGCGGAGCCGGTGTTCCCGTCACAGATATAGATGCCCTCTCCGGTCGTCACGATATCTCTGATTACTGCGGCAGGCCCTCGGGCGTGTCTTCCGGGGCGGGCGGGGCGATCTCCGGCGGCAGGCCCGTATATTCCGCCGGGGGCGGTGAATAGTCCTGCATGTCTCGGTCCATGGCGGCCTCCCTTTCGATCCTGCGATCAGGCGTTTTTCATCTGACCGGTTCCCAGCCGGGCAGGGGGAGGCGCTGCATCGCGCCGAAGATCTTGCTCTTCATATCGGGGTAGTCCGCGCCCATGGCCGCGAGCAGCCGCTTGATCTCATGGCGCTTGCTGGTCTTGTCCATCGGGCAGGGGTTTTCCACCACGGGCAGGTCCAGCGCCGCGCACACGTTCCGGATCTTCTGCTCGCCCGCGTAGACGAGCGGGCGGATCTGCGTGACGCCGGAGCGGTCGAGATAGGTCACCGGGCGAAAGCAGCTCAGCCTTCCCTCAAACAGCAGGCTCATCATGAAGGTTTCCACCGCGTCGTCGAAGTGGTGGCCGAGCGCGAGCTTGTTCAGGCCGCGCTCCTTCAGGATGCCGTTGAGCGCGCCGCGGCGCATCTTCGCGCAGAGGGAGCAGGGGTTATCCTCCTGCCGCACGTCGAAGACGACCTCCTTGATGTCGGTCTTCCGGCAGGTGTAGGGCACGCCGAGCTCCTTGCAGAAGGCGGCGACGGGCGCGAAGTCCATCCCCTCGAAGCCGAGCTCCACCGTCACGGCCTCCAGCTCGAAGGGCGCGGGATAGTAGCTTTTCAGATGGGCCAGCGCGGCCAGGAGCAGCATGCTGTCCTTCCCGCCGGAGACGCCGACGGCCACCCGGTCGCCGGGCAGGATCATGCGGTATTCGTCCACGGCCTTGCGCACGACGCCGGTAAAATCGTTGAGCAGATCGTTCATGTGGGCTCCAAAAAGAAAAACCGAAATCAGCATACGGGAGATTTCGAGAGCATTTGAAAGAAATCGGGAGATTTGATTTTCAAAATTAATTTTCTTGTTGACAGGCCGGACGGCCTGTGTTATAAAGAATGAGCGCGCCGCGCCGGAAGGCCGGAAACAGGCGGAAAACCGCTCGTTCAGTACCTTTCAGTATACGCTGCGCCATATGAATTGTCAAAACAATTATAAAATATGGAGGCAACATCGATGTCCACGACCATGCTCACCAAGGAGACCGTTACCCGCAAGTGGTACGTCCTTGACGCGGCCGGCAAGCCCATGGGCAAGACCGCCGCTCTCGCCGCCGACCTGCTGCGCGGCAAGCTCAAGCCCGACTACACCCCGCACGTCGACTGCGGCGACTACGTCATCATCATCAACGCGAAAGACGCCGTCCTGACCGGCAAGAAGCTGGAGCAGAAGTACTACCGCACCCACTCCGGTTACCCCGGCGGCCTGAAAGAGACCCAGTACAAGATCCTCATGCAGAAGAAGCCCGAGCTGGCCATGCGTCTGGCCGTGCGCGGCATGCTGCAGAAGAACACCATCGCCCAGTGGCAGCTCAAGCGTCTGCGCGTCTTCGCCGGCGCCGAGCACGACCACGCCGCCCAGAAGCCCGAAGTCTGGGATCGCTGATAGGAGGAACTGAAACATGGCAACTTACAAGACCAAGAAGCCCTATATGTACGGCACCGGCCGCCGGAAGTCCTCCGTGGCCCGCGTTCACCTCATCCCCAACGGCAGCGGCGTGATCACCGTCAACGGCCGTGATATCGACGATTACTTCGGTCTCGAGACCCTGAAGCTCATCGTCCGTCAGCCCCTCGTCACCACCAACACCCTCGGCAAGGTCGACATCGAAGCGACCGTCGCCGGCGGCGGCGTGTCCGGCCAGGCCGGCGCCATCCGCCACGGCATTGCCCGCGCCCTGCTGCTGGTCGACGAGAACTACCGCGCCGCCCTCAAGGCCGCCGGCTTCCTGACCCGCGACCCGCGCATGAAGGAGCGCAAGAAGTACGGCCTCAAGGCCGCACGTCGTGCTCCGCAGTTCAGCAAGCGCTGATCGAAGATTCAAACAGTCAAAAGACCCCGGAACCGTTGGTTTCCGGGGTCTTTTCATGACCGAATCTTTAGTAAACTGAAAATATCAGCCATTTTTAAAAAATCCCCTTGCGTAAGGTATTGCTTGTTACGCTGCGTCATGTAGTAGGATACATGACGAAAGGAGGCGAAACGCTATGTCAAAATATACAACGGGAGAGATTGCAAAGCTTTGCGGAGTCACTGTCCGGACAGTACAGTACTATGATACCCGCGGCATCCTGATTCCCAGCGAGCTTTCTGAAGGCGGGAGACGGCTCTATTCGGAAGACGATCTGAAGCGCATGAAGATCATCTGCTTTCTGCGTGAATTGGATCTTCCGATCGACGCGATCTCCCAGATCCTGAAAGAAGAGCATCCCGAGAAAGTGATCTCCTTGCTGATCGAACAGCAGGAGAAAGCCCTCTCGGACGAGATCTCCGACAAAGAAGCAAAGCTGGAAAAGCTGCGTGAACTGAAAAACGGACTGAAAAGCCAAGCGGCATTCTCTTTCGAATCCATCGGTGACATAGCCGTATTTATGGAAGGCAAGAAAAAACTGAAAAAGATGCGCTGGATGATGATCCTGACCGGAATCCCGGTCACGGCGCTGCAATGGTTTTCCGTTATTTTCTGGATCGTCAAAGGCATCTGGTGGCCGTTCATCGGCTGGGTACTGGTGGCTGCCGTTTGGGGTACACTGGTCAGCCGGTACTACTTCAACCATGTGAAATACATCTGCCCGGAATGCCACGAGGTATTCAAACCCACGCTGAAAGAGGCTTTTTGGGCCAATCACACGCCGACAGCCCGCAAACTGACCTGCACTTCCTGCGGTCACAAAGGCTTCTGCGTGGAGGTCTGGGGAGGTGACGATAAATGAGCACATTTGAGAATATCGTCATCGGTAAAAGCAGCGTTCCGTCGCTGATCATTACGGTCATTCTGATGATCGCGATTCCCGTCATCTTTTTCCTTTACTGGCGCAAAAGGCATAAACAGCAGACAAAAATCAGCTGGCTCATTGCCGGTGCTGTCGGATTTCTTGTTTCCGCCCGTGTGCTTGAACTGGGCATACATTACTTCTGTATCCTTGCAGATAATCCCGTTTCCCGGTTCATTAACGGAAACACAGCTGCCTTTGTCCTTTACGGGATCACCATGGCAGGCGTTTTTGAGGAGTGCGGGCGGTGTGTTATTCTGAAATACGTTATGAAAAAGAACCGCACCCGGGAAAACGCGATTCTGTACGGGATCGGCCACGGCGGAATAGAGATACTGGCAGTTATCCTGCCTGCGATGATCACCTATCTTGCTGTTGCTGTACTGTTTTCCCGGGGAGATACAGAAAACGCGCTCAGGGCGCTGAACATTACGGAAGAGACCGCAGCCGCAGCGCTACCGTCCGTTCAGGCAGCTGCCGCGTTTGATTATGCAATGATGGCCATGAACGTCATCGAGCGTTTGTTTGCGCTGCTGCTCCACATCGGACTCACTGTCATCGTATATTATGGTGTCATAAACGCAAAGAAGGCCTGTCTTCCGATGGCGATCCTGCTGCACATGCTGATGGATACGTTCCCGGCACTGTACCAGAGAGGTCTGGTGCCGCTGTGGGCAGTCGAGGTATGGGCAGCCGTGTGGACTGTCGTAGTTGTTTTCATCGCTGTGAAGCTTTATGGGAAAATGGAATTGTCATCTCAGACCGGGAACGTATTTTGAGATCCGTTCCCTTTTGTCGGAGCAGATAACGAAATACTGACGATTCCTTGGTTCGGGTAATCGCAGTTAACTGATGGGGCACCAAATCTGGAAATCCTCAAAAATCCAGTAAAATCAAGGACTTTGGGATTCGATGTTGCGGCAGAACGGCCTCAAGGCCGCCCGCCGCGGCCCGGCAGTTCAGCAAGCGCTGAGTTTTCCAACTACAAGCACTCACTTCGGTGGGTGCTTTTTTGCGCGGCAGACTCTGTTCGAGATCAAAGGACAAAACTTTGAACCGCAATGGTTCCGAGCTTTTCGTGCCAAGACTTTCACTGTTGACAAAAGCGCCGGGGATGGTCTATTATAACAATCGTTATACAACGACGATTATAGAACAGGAGGCTTGCGTATGCCGCCCAAAAAAAGAGTCACGGCGGAGATGATCGTCGAGGCCGCGGTGGAAGTAGTCCGTCAAAGCGGTTTTGAGAATATCAACGCCCGGACGGTTTCCGCGCAGCTGCACTGCTCCACCCAGCCGGTGATGTATCATTTTTCGACCATCGACAGCCTGAAGAGAGCCGCCTACAGGCGGGCGGATTGTCTGCACTCGGAATACATGATGAACACGCAGCCCGGACAGGATCCGATCCTTGGGATCGGCCTGAACTATGTCCGTTTCGCCGTGGAAGAGCCGCAGCTGTTCCGCTTCCTGTTTCAGTCCGGATATGCGGAGGAGAACAGCCTGCTGGAAATGGTGGATTCCGAAGAGCTGGTCCCTGTGCTGGAAGCCATGCGGGAAGGAGCGGGGCTGAGTCCGCGGAAGACCAGGAATGTATTCATCACGGTGGCGTTGTTTGCCCATGGATATGCAAGCATCATAGCCAACAATCATCTGGAATATGACGAAAAGCTGATTGCGGAACACCTTGAGCGCACCTGGAACGGCGCGGTGCTCGCGGCGGAGTCTTCCGCGGATGGCTGACAGAGAAAAATAAGGAGACAGAGCTATGTTTGAATCCATGAAAAAAGACAAAATCAAGACGATTACCCTTATCGGCATGGCGATCATGATCGTCGCGGTCGCGGTCAAGGCGGCCACGGCCTCTGTGATTGCAGCCGCAGCGATCCATATCGCGGGCCTGGCGTGCTTCTTTATCGTCGAGGGCATCGAAAAGACGCCCGATTCCGAATCCGGGCTGAGCTTCAAACGCTTCTTCCCGGATTTGAAAAAGCCGGGAGTGCTTCTCCTTATCCTTGTTATGCTGGTTTTGTCCCCGGTCGAAATGCTTTTGAGCGAGGCGGTATTCGGCAGCGCCTATATAGACCATGTGCTGGGACGGATCACCGTGCCGGGTCTGGAGCAGCTTCCTCTGCTGCTGTTCAGTCAGATCGTTTCCGTGCTCGGTGAAGAGATCGAATTCCGCGCGTTCTTTGTGGGCAAGGGGATGAAGCGCTTTTCGTTCTGGCCGGTGGCTGTGGCCGGCGCAGTACTCTTTGCCGCGGCGCATTACGCCCCCGGCGCCGCAGGCATCGTTGCGTGGGATCTCAGCGGTATTTTCATAGATGCGATCCTTTTTGCGATCCTGTATCGCAAGACCGGAAACTGCCTGATCAGCTTCATTCCGCATTTCCTCAATAATATGATCGGATTTTTCCTTGTGCCGGTTATGTTCGGGTAAAAAAGGGGCATGAAGAGTAAGAACCGGTTTCAGGAAGCAGGTAGTTATTAACTGAGGGAACTGATCGGGGGAACACCGAAATAACAGGTAGCACCATGGCTTCCGGTAACAAGCGGCACGAATACGGCCTCAAAGCCGCCCGCCGCGCGCCTCGGTCCTCGAAGCGTTGATCGGACCCAGGAAGAAACACCATTTTCAGGGCTTTATTCCGGTCGACAGCTGAGGCGCGTCACACTTGGCGCCGCACTTCCTGCCGGACGGCGTCCGCTGCTGTGAGATCGCCGGCGGCAACCACGCTCAATTCGGCAGTTACGGACCCCAGCGAGGGGACGGCGCGGCGACGATCAGCCCGGAAGAGCGGTGAGCACAGACCGCGGCCATCCTGGCGGAGCTGCCGGGCGCATAAAAACAGCGGCCCCGGAGAGCAAAAACGCTCTCCGGGGCCGCTGTCATTTAACAATGGCTTACAGTCCCATGACCTCGCGGCGGTAGCGCCGGATGGCTATGGCAAGGATATCCATGGCGCGCTCGAGGTCCTCCCGCTTGATGACGTAGGCCATGCGCACCTCGTTTTTGCCCTTGCCGGGCGTGCCGTAGAAGGGCTCGCCGCAGGCGAACATCACCGTGTCCCCGTGGTCGTCAAACTCCTGCAGCAGCCACATCTGGAATTTGTCCGCGTCGTCTACGGGCAGGGCGGCCATCACATAGAAGGCGCCCTTCGGCTCTTCGCACACGACGCCGGGGATCTGCCGGAGCTTTGCCATCAGCGTATCGCGGCGAAGCTTGTATTCGGCGCGCACCACATCGAAGTAGCTCGGGTCGAGTCCGTAGAGCGCGGCGGCGGCCACCTGGTCGGCCGTGGAGGCGCAGAGGCGGCACTGCATCCATTTGAGGCTCTGACTCATAAAGGCCTTGTTTTTGGAAATCAGCAGCCCGACGCGCGCACCGCAGGCGGAGAAGCGCTTCGACACCGAGTCGATGACGATGACGTTGTCCTCGTAGCCTTCAAACTGCAGAGCGCTCAGCAGCGGTTCGCCGCCGTAGACAAATTCGCGGTACACCTCGTCGCAGATGATGAACAGCTCGTGCTCCTTGGCGATGTCCAGCATGAGCTTGAGCTCCTCGGGCGAAATCACGCAGCCGGTGGGATTGCCGGGGTTCGTGATGAGGATGGCGCGGGTGCGCTCGTTGATGCAGGCCTCTACCCGCTCGCGCACGGCGTAGCGGTAGCCCTCCTCGGGGCAGGTGGTCAGAGGGCGGATCGTTGCCCCGGCGAGCGTCACCGAGGTGTGGTAGTTGGGATAAAAGGGTTCGGGGATGATGATCTCGTCTCCGTCGTCCAGGAGTGTGGCCATCGTGGCCTGCAGCGCCTCGCTGCCGCCGGTGGTGGCCTGGATATTGCTCCGCTCGAGCGTTACGCCGATGCGCGCGTAATAGCCGCACACCGCGTCGAGCAGGGCGGGTACGCCGGGCGAGGGCGCATAACTGAGCACCGGCTCGGAAAACTCCCGTAGGGCCTTGAAGTAGGCGTCGGGCGTAATGACGTCGGGCTGGCCGATGTTGAGATGGTAGATCTTGATGCCGCGTTTCTCCGTCTCCGCCGCATAGGGATTGAATTTCCGCATGGGGGACAGACCGCAGCGCTCCATTTTGGAAGAGAATTTCACAGGCGTCACTTCCTTTAGCAATTTAAACCATCTTACCACATCCGCGCGGGCGAATCAAGCCGCAACTTGGCTTGCGCGGGATGCGGGAATTTGATACAATATGTATAACGAAAACGAACGGAGAGAGAGGAGGCGGCGTCATGCTGCGTCTGCTGATCGGCCCGGCCGGAACGGGCAAGACCGCCGCGGTGCTCGCGGAGATCCGGGAGCGCGTGCTGGACGAAAAGCCCGGCGCCGTGCTGCTCGTGCCGGAGCAATACAGCCACGAGGCCGAGCGCGAGCTCTGCGCGGCCTGCGGCGATACGCTCTCGCGCTATGCCGAGGTGCTGAGCTTCACGGGCCTGGCGCGCCGGGTGCTGCAGAAGCAGGGCGGCGGCGCGCAGCCGCTGCTGGACAAGGGCGGGCGGCTGCTGTGCATGGCGCTGGCGCTGCAGAGCGTCGGGCCGCACCTGAAGGTCTACGGCGCGGCGCGGCGCAGCGCGGAGCTGCCCTCGCTGCTGCTCGGCGCGGTGGACGAGATGAAGACCGCCGGCGTCACGGCCGGGGCGCTGCACGGCGCGGCCGCCGCCTGCGAGGGCTATCTGGCCGACAAGCTGGGCGACGCGGCGCTGGTGCTGGAGGCCTACGACGCCGTGGTCTCCAACGGCCGCGCCGACCCCGCCGACCGGCTCGACCTCCTGGCCGAAAAGCTCGCCGGGAGCGAATACGGGCCGTCGGATCATTTCTACATCGACGGCTTCATCGATTTTACGAAGCAGGAGCGCGGCGTGATCCGCGCGCTGCTGAAAACGGGCGCGGAGCTCACGGTCTGCCTGACGCTCGACGCGCTCGCGAGCGACAACGAGGTCTTCGATCTCTCCCGCCGCGCGGCGCGCGAGCTGCTCGGCTGCGCCGGAGAGCTCGGCGTCGAGACGCGCGTGGAGCGCCGGGACAAAGTCGCGGGCAAGGACCCCGCGCTGGCGTATTTCACGCGGGAGATGTTCTCCTACGGCTCGGAGACCTGGCCGGAGGCGACCGACGCGCTGCGGCTCCGGCGCGCGGAGAGCGTGACGGCCGAATGTGAGCTGGCCGCGGCCGAGGCGCTGCGCCTCGTGCGGGAGACCGGCTGCCGCTGGCGCGATATCGCCGTGGCCGTGCGCGGCTTCGAGGACTACCGCCCGGTGCTGGAGAGCGTGTTCCGCCAGTACGGCGTGCCGCTGTTCACCGCGCGCAAAAGCGACGTGCTCTCCCGCCCGCTGCCCGCGCTCATCGGCGGCGCCTATGAACTGCTCGAGGGCGGCTGGGACGTGGACGATCTGCTCGGCTATCTCGGCACGGGCCTGACCGGCCTGAGCATCGCCGAGTGCGACGAGCTGGGGGACTATGTGTACCGCTGGCAGCTGCGCGCCGGCGCCTGGGAGCGCCGGGGCGACTGGAAGCAGCACCCGGACGGCTACGGCGGAGAGGACGACGAAGAGTCCCGGGAGCGCCTGCGGCGCATCAACGCCCTGCGCCGCCGCGTGGCCGGGCCCCTGCTGGCCCTGCGCCGCCGCGCGGACGAGGCGGGGACCGCGGCCGGACAGGCCGCGGCGCTCGCCGCTTTTCTGGAAGATCTGAAGCTGCCGGAGACGCTCTCGCGGCGCGCGGAGGAGCTCCGCGCCGCCGGGCGGGACAGTCTCGCGGCGGAATACGCCCAGCTCTGGGAGCTGACAGTGAACGCCCTGGAGCAGAGCGAGGCCATCCTCGGCGAGACGGAGATGGACCGCGAGGGCTTCGGCCGCCTCTTCACGCGCATGCTCGCGTCCTACGACGTGGGCCTCATCCCCGTCTCGCTCGACCGGGTCTCCGCCGGCGACTTCGACCGGATGCGCCGCCGCAGCCTCCGGCACCTGATCGTGCTCGGCGCGGCCGATCAGCGCCTGCCGCTGAGCTCCGAGCCCGGCGGGATCTTCTCCGAGGAGGAGAGACGCCGCCTGCTGGAGCTGGACATCGACCTCGGCGGCGGGGGAGAGAGCGAGCTGTGGCGGGAATTTTCCCTCATCTACCATGTGCTGACCCTGCCTTCCGACAGCCTGACGCTCTGCTGTCCGCTCTGTGACGCGGACGGCGAGCCGCAGCGCCCGGCCTTCGTGTTCCTGCGCGCGGCGAAGCTCTTCGGCCTTCCCGCGCCGACGGCGCGGCTGAGCAGCCTGCGCCTGGCCGCGCCCGGCCCGGCGCTGTCGCTCGCGGCGCAG